>JAEZUI010000014.1 GCA_023421115.1 Bacillota bacterium
TACAGGTATTCAATGTGAGGAAATCTATTATAGGAATAGAAAAATCGAGCAAAAGTGATACTGAAAAAGCTCAACTTATAAACCTCGAAATTAAGAGACTTATGAATATAATAAAAGAGACACTAAGCATAGTTGATGATTTATCAAGAAGTAAAGAAATTCTTGGATCAGATTTGGAAAAGATATTATTAGTTTTAAATAATATTTCAGAATATTTGTATAATAATTATGGAGAATATGAAAAAGTCAGCAAGGAGGTTTTTGTTATGTTAAAAACATTAGTTGATCCAGTGGTTATGAATGAAGGAATAGAAAAGGGAATACAAAAAGGAATACAAAAAGGAATACAAAAAGGTGAATTGAAAAATCAGCAGAGGTTAGCATTAAAACTTTTAAAAAAGAAGTTAAAGGATATTCCTTCAGATATTGAAAAAACAATTAATTGTATTGACGATATTGATATCTTAGAGAAGGTTATAGATAATATTTTTGATATTAATTCAGTAGATCAGGTTAAGGAAATGCTTAAAAAGGATTAAAAATACCAAAGTAAGTTATTATTTTATTAATGCAATAATAAAAAAACCACTAAGGGCTAATTAAAAGTAAAGTGCCACGGTGGTTTTATTTATTGCTAAATCTTAAAGAAAAAAATATAGCTAATAGATATTATGTATAAATAATCCAAAGAAAATACCATTAGATTTTCTCTATGTTTCATATCAATATTTTAAACATTGCTGAAATAAATTGTTTCGCTTTTCCGCTTCCTAATATATCAGGTTATAATAGTGAAGTGGCAGCGGATGTAGATGGGGATGGGTACATTACTTCTTTAGATTTTGGGTTTGTTAGACAATTTATTCTAAAGTTTATTGTAATATTCCCTGTTGAGGAGGCAGCCATTAATAGTAGCACATGGGGGGATCTGTAACTGTATCTCAGCTATCAAGCTTATCTGATGCCGAGTTGTGTGCTAGAACATTATATGGTGAGTGCTTAGACAATTTTGAAAGTATTAAAGCGGTGGCTTGGTGTATTATTAATAGGCAAACACTTAATGTTTTAGGTAATGCTTATTACAATAAAAGCTATAGTCAAATATTGCTTGCTCCAAGTCAATTTGTAGGATTAACAGGGACTAACACAGCATGGAAAGAAGAACAGGGAAGAAACCCGGTTATAAATTCAACGAAATGGAAAAGAAGTGTTGAAATTGCAAAACTAATGGTATTATATAAAGGTAATAGGGCAATATTGGGTGATGCAATTACAAACCCTATAGATAGAAGGAGATACTTTTTGGAGAAAAATTACTATATAAAATACCCAGCAAGCTATAGGATGAACCCAATAATGATTGATGATAATACATTTTTTCACTGGAAAGGGGAGGGGTATTAGAATGAGGATGACTTACAAGAAGAATTTATTTTTAATAGTGCTATTTGTAATTATTATTTCATTAGCAGCCTGCACAAATAAGCAAAGTGATACAAATAGTAATGAAATAGGTGCTGCCAATATCAATAAAACTAATGTACCAATAGAAATTGAAGAATCTAATAATAGTAATTTTGATATTGAACAGATAAAGAAAGCTATTATTACTGCTATAAATGATGATATATGGTATAATGGCGATTTTTCCACATACAAAGGATTCGAAGGGCAAGAAGCACTGAGTGAAATTTACAAAAAAAACAGATCGTATAGTAATACCATTTTAGTTCTATTTGATGAACCTTTTGACCTATATGAGCTAGGGAAGAAAACTGGAAACAAAGGGTATTTTGGTTTGGGTTTTAATGAGATTGGAAATGGAATAAGAGATTATACTAATGGAGTAGCTATATCTTGTGATAGAAATACAAAGGATGAGGTCAAAAAAGAAATAATTAGAGATGAGGATGTTTTTATAACAAAAACCAGTATTAAATTCCCTAATGCAACTCAACCTGAATTTCCTCCAATGGACAGTCGTAGAGAAAAAATAATAAAAAATATTGAAGACAAGCTTCCAAAAGATATTGAGGAAATGTGTGGAGGGGAGGAAGGTTTGTATAAGGCATATATTTGTAATTTTAGGGATACAGACCCTACTATAAATGTGATAATAGAGAATGAAGACGGAAGACATTGGAAGATATTATATGTAATTGATGCTGATGGAAATGTTCTTCTTGGAAGATCATATTTTGAGGATACAATAGATAGCTGTATGTATTTGGCTAACCAAATTAAGAAGGTATCATTTGAAAGGAAAATAATGATTGGGAAGGCAAATAGTGATGATGCAATGTCGGAATTAATAGATATTGTAAATTATAAGACCTATTATCAACTACCCTCAAGTAACTTTAAATTAGGTAAATACGGAGTAAATTCAAAGAGCTTTTTTTATGGCATACCAGGCTTTGCTGATGACAATAAACATTATATTATTGACACTAAAGAGACGGCTGAAAAATCAGAACTATTTGTTAATAAAAATGCAGGTTATGCATTTTATAACGATTTTTTGATTGTTTCATTGGCAAAAACTAAGCCTGAGTATGAAATAATAGATTCGTTCTATGTTTGCCTTTTTAAGGTTGAAAAAGATTATATAGAATTGATTGACGTGTTAAAAAGTAATCATTACTTGGAAACAGTATTTGGAGCAGATAAGCTTGTTCAGTTAAATGACAAAGATTATGATAATAGACCTGAGTTTGAAATAAACTTTGAGAATAAAGCACAGATATACATCGAAATCGCAGAAGACAAGCTAAAAGTTGATTCAAATAAGAGTCTTTATACTATGGATAATATAGATAAAAACATTTTTGGCAAACTAGACAATATTAATGAGCAACTTCATGATGAAACATTAGAATTAAAACAAATAAGAGTACCAAATTTTAGTGAGACTAATAAAATGGGTTGGCCTGTTTTTTCTTTGACAGATTATGCTTCAGAGCGTAACTTGATAAGGAAATTCTTTGAAAAAGAAATAAAAGAAATTAAAGATGGGAAATATGGTGAGATTAGAGATGTAAATATTTATATATATCTAAAGGACATTAACAATGATGGAGTCAGTGAAATAATTGCAGCACTTCAACATCCATACTTTAGTGGTTACAAATCTAATTCTTTGGTAAAGGTATTTACATATAGCAACGGAAAAGTCGACAAAGCTTTTGACTTAGCAAGAGCAAATATCTTTTTTAATGATAAAGGTGAGCAAGATGATCTGTGGATTTTCAGCGGTAATGACACTGGTTGGAAGGACATACTAATTCACCATTATATATGGAGATGGGATGGCAATAAATATTCTATTGTATCAGATTAGGATAAACTAACCACGTCAATAGCCCGGATTGGTTCCGGGCTATGTTAATATAAAGATATAATAGAAGTGGTGTGAAGGGGCTTTATATTTTTGCACCAAACAAAAATACCTTTATTACAAAGTTCATTTTTACAAATCTATTTCTTTAAGCGGATTATTAGAACTATCTTAAAATAATCATACCCTTTCACAAATCCGTAAAAAATGTTATAATTGTATCAAAGTAATAGAGTAGTATAGGAGAAAAATTAGTAATGCAAAAGAGAAAGAATATTGAAAAAATTAAACTTGACCAAATGACAAAAATGCTCTTCAGGCTTTCTAAGAA
>JAEZUI010000030.1 GCA_023421115.1 Bacillota bacterium
TGGAATACTTAGGTACAAATGAGGAAATAAGAAGATATTATGAGTTAAGAGAAAAGGCAATACACGATGAAATAACTCGATTAACAGGTGCTAAGGAAGAAGGAATACAGCAAGGAATACAGCAAGGAATACAGCAAGGCGAACATAATAAAGGCTTTGAAATAGCAAGAAATATGCTTTTAGATGGAATAGAGGATACCATTATAGAAAAGTATACTGGTATTTCAAAAGATGATCTAGAAAAATTAAAAAATAATACGTAAAACAGAAGCAGGATAGATTTATTTTTGTGTATAGTATACCCCACCACATGTAGTCGACCCTAAAAACCCAGGTGCCGTAGATGAAATCATTCACCTTGGTGACTTTTGGAATGAAGAAGGTATGCGCAAAAACAGGGAAGAGATAATTAAGGATAATAAGGAAGTGGGAAGAACTTTTAGAAGGGCATACAAATACATAAAAGGTGCATATTCCTTTTATGAGGACAGTGCTGAAATTATAAGCTGGGGAATTGACAACGCCAAGGTTAATTCAGTTGCAAATGACCTTATGAAAGATGTATTTAAAGATAGGAATACATCAGATAAGGAAGGCAATATAAGGCGACTTTTTGCAAGTGCGATAACGCCTAATGGATATGCTAACTATTTATCGACACTTTTAAATACCAATAAGGTTTATGCTTTGAAAGGCAGACCAGGTACAGGTACTGAGAAAGTGGTTTCAAAGGTTATGGATTTGGCAGTTGAAAAAGGGTATGATGTAGAAGCTTATTATTGTGCATTAAATCCCCATAAGCTTGAACACTTGGTAATACCTAAACTAAGTGTGGCACTTACTACATCTAATGACTATCACAGCTGTGATGAAAAAGCATTAGTACAAATCAATCTTGACGAATTCATAGATGATGGGATATTAAATAGATATAAGTGTGATCTTGAATTAAACAAGAAGGAATTCGATTATATTATGGATACTGCAATAAAAACTGTTGCTAAGGCAAAGGCAATTCATGATAGAATGGAAGCTTACTATATTCCAAATATGGATTATGAAGCAATACAGAGATGTTTCGAGGTTACATTGGCGAGAATTATCGGGTTTGCTGAGGAATTCAAGCTGTAAATTGTATACACATTTGAAGAGGAATGTTATAAAATCTCAGAGAATAAATAAAATAGCTCTGAGATTTTCTCATATTCTTTATTTGAAAAATTAAAGTTTTATGATATACTTGTCGGAGGAGAGTGATATTATGGATGATAAAGTATTTGAAATGATGGAGAAAATATATAGTGAGTTGACTAGTTTTAAGGCAGAAGTAAACCAAAGGCTCGATAAAGTAGATCAAAGGCTTGATAAAGTAGATCAAAGGCTTGACAAAGTAGATCAAAGGCTTGATAAAGTAGATAAAAAAGTGGACAAAAATACTGTTTTGCTTGAAAAAACAAATGATAATATAAAGATACTTGCTGAGGTTCAACAAAATCATTTTGAAATTAATGAACGTCAGCATGAAGAGATGAATAAGATAAATAAGGAAGAAGTAGAACTGCTGAAAAGTGCAATATATCATATATCACATAATGCATAGGTAAGTGTAAAAATACGGACTTTTAAGGTCCTTTTTTGTTTTGTGGTTGCGAAATTACTGATTTAGATATAATATTTAATTGAGAACCTTATTTATAATATGAATTATTCAGACATATCATTTCTATGAAGTATTCAATTCAGTTATATTTGTCCTAACAAGATGTTTTAATATTATGATAATAGTATAAAAACATTGATAATCTGTAAAATTCCATAATGAATGTTTTCTATATTGAACTCAATTCCATAAAGAATTTGAGTTTAATGTACATGATTTCTCGAAGATTTTAAGAACTAATATAAAGTGTGTTTTGAGAAACATGCAAGAGTTGGATTTTTTTAATTTATCTCTTTTTGCTTTATGGGGTTAAAAAGTATGTGCATTAGAGAATATCCTTTATTTAGTATTATTCCATAAACAGCGTTACCAAGTATTCTATTAAGTTTACATTTTATAGGCTTGATAGGATATTAGTATAAAATTATATAAAAATAAGGGGGAACGAAAATGAAGGCTAGGGGTTTTATATCACTAGTGACGGTGTTGACATTTTTGGCTTCGGCACTGCTTATTGGAAATGTATCAGCTTATACAACTGAAGAAGAGGCAAGCATATTTCCGTTTGCAAAAGGATTTGAAGACGGGTCACTGTTAGGTGTACGTACAAAGTATACAGAAATTAATTCAGTTGATTCAGAGCTTGCACATGAAGGAACTAAAAGTTTAAAAGTATCAAACAGGACTTATGAATGGGAAGGCCCTCAAATTGACCTTATGGGTAAGTTGCAAAAGGGTGAAACATATTACTGTTCAGCCTGGGTGTATCAGGATACCGGCGAGCCTCAAATTTTCAGATTAACAGCTTATAGTTGTGATGATTCAAGTGAAGACCTTTATGAGGGAAGATTTTATACAACTATAGAACAAAATCTTGAAGTTCCAAGCGGAGTTTGGACAAGACTTGATGGATTGTATACCTATAATTATGAGGGAACACCTAAATTTATGGTTGTATATGTTGAAGCAGGAGAAATCGGATTCGATTTTTATGTGGATGATATAGTTATTGCAGGACCTTCTGTTATAAACAGTAATTTTGAAGATGAAAGTACAAAAGGATGGAGTGGCAACGGTTCAACACTTGATGTAAGTGAAGAATTTGCTCAAAGTGGTGACTTCAGTTTGAAGGTTACAGGAAGAAAAAATGCTTGGGAAGGACCTGTAGCAGATTTGATGGGCAAACTGGTTAAAGGAAATACTTACTATACATCAGCCTGGGTTTATCAGGAAAGCGGTGAGCCTCAGACCTTCAGATTGACAGCTTATAGTCGTGATGATTCAAGTGTGGATCCTTATGATGGTAAGTTCTATAAAACAGTTGCTGAAAATATGGAAGTACCAAGTGGAGAGTGGACAAGACTAGAGGGCTTGTATACATATGAATATACTGGAGAACCTTCCGGACTTACTTTTTATTTGGAATCACCGGAAATAGATTTTGACTTTTATGTGGATGATGTAGTTGTGGCAGGTAAGATTAGAAATGCTGATGATGATGCAAAATTATGTGAAACTAGTTTTGAAGATTCAAAATTAGCTGGTTGGACAGCTCAAGGTACAGGTGAAGATGCAAAAGTTTCAATTAACGAAGCTTCTGCGCATGACGGTTTTAAGAGTCTTCTCGTTACTGGCAGGGCAGATACTTGGCAGGGAGCGAAATTTGATCTTCTTAATAAAGTAAAGAAAGGCCAGCAAGTGGATATATCAATGTGGGTTTATCAGACTTCAGGAAAAAATCAGGAGATGAGAGTATCCATATGTACTGATGCGGAGGGAGATCCTACCTATAATACAATAGCTGTAGACAGTGCAGTTCCCAGCCGCACATGGAGTGAATTAAAAGGCACTTATACAATTACATATACCGGAGATTTAGAGCAGTTGTTTATATATGTTGAATCAGGACATCCAACGGCAGATATAGGTATTGATGATGTACTGATAATTGTTCCTGTTGTTGAAGAAGGTATTGAGATGGATATTCCTTCATTAAAAGATGTTTTTTCGGATTACTTCCCTATAGGCGTTGCAGTTCCGCCTTCATCCTTTGATAATGAACTTCAATCGGAGCTTATTAAAAAGCACTTTAACAGTATTACAGCTGAAAACGATATGAAGGTTGACTCAATGCAGCCTACAGAAGGAAACTTTAATTTTGCAAAGGGCGATCGTTTTGTAGAATTTGCACAGGAAAACGGAATGCGTTTAAGAGGTCACACTCTTTTATGGCACCAGGCAGTACCAAGTTGGATATTCGTTGATGATGAGGGTAATGATGTATCAAGAGAAGTGCTTCTTGATAGAATGAAGACTCACATTCAGACTTTGATTAAGTACTATGGTGATAAAGTTGAAGTTTGGGATGTTGTTAATGAAGCTGTAGGAGACAGTCAGCCTTTTGGACTTAGGAATTCGAAGTGGAAACAGATTATAGGTGATGACTATGTTATAAAGGCTTTTGATTATGCTTATGAGGCTATTGTTGAGGAAGGTCTTGAAGGTAAAGTAAAACTATACTACAACGATTATAACAATGAAGAAAATCCTCAGAGAAGAGAAGGAATACTTAATCTTGTTAAAGAATTAAAGGAAAAAACTCATATCGACGGTGTAGGCCACCAAGGTCATATCGGCATTGACTATGGTTCTGTGGAAGGGGTTAGGGAGACACTGAAAGGTTACCTTGACTTAGGTCTTGAAGTTGAACTTACGGAATTGGATATGTCGGTATATAGTGGTTTGACTGCACCGGATGCGCCAATAACCGAAGAACAGTTGATAAGACAGGCGTACAAATACAAAGAACTTATAGATATGTTAAAAGAACTTGATGCACAGTATCCTGACAAACTCTTGGGCTTGACTTTCTGGGGGTTAAAGGATGATATGACTTGGTTGAATTACTATGAAAATGTAAGTAGAACTGATGCTCCATTACTTTTCGACAAGAATGGAAAAGCAAAATACGCATACTGGGCACTTGTTGATGCTTCAAAGCTTCCTGTATTTGTGAAGGGCGCGATGTCCCTAAAGGGAACCCCTGTTGTTGACGGAAAGATAGATTCCGTATGGGATATAACAAAAAGTATAGAGGTTGTTGACTTGAACGGAAAGTCAAAAGGAAATGTTAAGACTTTATGGGATGATAAAAATCTATATGCTTTAGTGAAAGTGGATGGAGAACCATCAAAAGTTGAATTCTATATTGATGAAAACAATAGTAAGAATGAAAGAAATGAGGCAGAAGACGCTTACTTTAGCTTTATAACTTCTGGTGAGACTACAGGGAAGGCAACGGTGATTTCAAATAAGGTAGACGGAGGTTATGAATTTGAGATTTGTATGCCTTTTATAAGCGGTCCTTCAAGCAAGATTGGATTTGATGCAAGGTTGACTTACGGTGAAGGTGATAACGCTGTGTTTGTCAGCTGGAATGATATTAAAAATACACAGGACAGCAATACATCAGGATATGGAGTTTTAACTCTTGTAAATCCGAAGTATACTGAGGCAACGAAAGGTACTCCAACTATCGACGGTGAAATTGATGAGGCATGGGCAAATGCAAAGGAAATTTCCACCGATGTTATTACAGCCGGTACCGAGCCAGCTAAAGCTACTGTTAAAACAATGTGGGATGAAAATTACCTGTATGTTTTAGCAGAGGTTAAAGATTCTGTGCTTTGCGATACAAGCGAAAATCCATGGGAGCAAGATTCAATAGAGTTTTTTGTTGATGAGAACAATGGCAGAACTGCTGAGTATGAAGCCGATGATGCACAGTACAGAGTTAATTACAATAATGTACAATCCTTTAGTGCAAACTGCGTCGAAGATAAATTTGTTACAGTAACTAAGGTTGTATATGAAGAGGATGCAGTAAGCGGATACCTTGTAGAAGCTGCAGTTCCGTTTAACACAATCAAAGGAAAACCTGGACATATCATGGGCTTTGATTTACAGGTAAATGATGATACAAATGCTGATGGAGTAAGAGACGGAATGTCAAACTGGAATGATGCAACGGGAGTAGGTTATAAGAATACTGAAGCTTTCGGACTTTTGAAGCTGGCGGATAACAGTAATAAATACACTATATCCGGTTATATAAAGCCAGACTTTAAATATACTGAAGATAAAATTCCTGAAGTAGAATCATGTTTTGTGGTAGAAGTAGTCGGAACAGATTTGAAAGCTTCATCAGATAATGGGCATTTTGTAATAACAGGAGTACCTGCAAGTGAAGAAGGATACACCTTGAAGATTACAAAAGAAAGCTACCTTGCAAGAGAGTTAAAAGATGTTGTGGTTACAGGGAATACTGAGATATCAACTGAAAGCGCACCATTAATTATGTGGGCGGGAGATATTGTAATAGACGGACATCAGGATAATGCAATAAACATGGCTGATGTAATGTATCTATGCAAATCCTTCAATACTGTAAAAGGTGATCAAAAATATTTCGAGAGCAGTGATATAAATAAAGATGGCGCTATAAACATGGAAGACATAGTGATCGTCGGAAAGCATTTTAATAAAATCTCTGCTGACTACGAAAAATAATTACACTAAGTAATATAAAAAACTCCGGTGCAGAAGCCCGGAGTTTTTTGTTTATTGAAATTAGCCTACTACTCTTTGAAGCATAGTATTGTGAGCTAGTTCTTCAAATTCATCGTTTAGTTTTTGAAGTGATACAAAATCTTTGTATTTTTGCTTGAGTGCACGGGTTATTAAGTGGTCAGTCAGGAGGGGGTTCTTAGGAAGCAAACTCCCATGGGAATATGAGCAAATTACATTTTTATAGGTGGCACCTTCAAAACCGTCTTCTCCATTATTTCCATAACCTTTTACAAGCTTTCCGAGAGGTGAGACCAAAGGGCCAAGGTAAGTCCTGCCGGAATGATTCTCAAAGCCGACAATTTTTCCGTCATAACTCTCGGATTTGAGAAAATCGCACTCAAAGCAAAAATTTCCTATCATTCTTTCTTTGCCCCCAACAGTCCACAGATCAAGAGCCTTTAAAAACTCAATCTCTTTTCCGTCCCAAGTTTTATAGTAGTTGCCCAGCAGTTGATAACCACCGCAGATAGCAAGGAATATCTTATCATTTTGTATGGCGTTTTTAATCTCATTTCCTTTTTGCTTTAAAACATCATCTTGTATTATTTCCTGTTCATAGTCCTGACCGCCTCCAAGAAAGATAATATCATAGTTTTCTGCATCAAACTCATCACCCATACTAATATTGGATATGGTTGTGTGAATGCCTCTCCATTGAGACCGTTTTGAAATTGCGATAATATTTCCTCTGTCTCCATATAGATTTAATAAATCAGGATATAGGTGACATATATTTAACTCATACATACTATTTCCAAAACTCCTTTAATCCGAATTTTTTCTTGAGCACTTTCCTCATATCAAGCATGGCCGTATATGTGGGAAGTATATAAAAGCTGTGTCCGTCTTCAGTATTTGAAAGCCCCTTTGCAAGGAGTTCTTCATAGCTCTTAATAATGTGGATTTTACTACTAAATATTCCGGCATATTTTAGCCTTAAAGCCATATCTTCGGCTCTGATACCCGATACATAGAAGTTGTCAATAAGCTCTTGTGCCTTTTCAAGTGTTTCAAAATCAACATCCCACAACCAGGAGATATCTGTCCCGTCTGCAAGCTTGTCATTTATAAGGAAGGCAATTTGCATATTTTTGTCTTCCGTCATAAGAAAGTTTAAAACTTGATTAAAGCCTGTAGGATTTTTGACTAAAATAACTTTTATGGTTTTTCCATGGGTGGTAATTGTCTCCATCCTACCAAAGCCGCATTCAAATTTCTCCAAAGCTTCAACAAGATTGTCGGAGGGTAGCTCTAAAACAGTCCCGCAGGTAGCAGCAGCTAAAGCGTTGTATATGTTATATAAACCGGGAAGGTTGATTTTCGCTTGTAATACTCTATTATCCTCTTCGCTTTTTTTAGTAGAAATGGAAAACAATACATTTGAATAGGCAGTGTTAAGCTCAACCACTTTTTCGCAGGTTACACTTGTTTGAGGACGGCGGTAACCGCAAGAACTACAAGCAAAGCTGCCAAGATG
This sequence comes from Bacillota bacterium, assembly GCA_023421115.1. Taxonomy (GTDB): domain Bacteria; phylum Bacillota; class Clostridia; order Acetivibrionales; family Acetivibrionaceae; genus Acetivibrio. The sequence continues at coordinate 7,767 of JAEZUI010000030.1, forward strand.
ACCGTATACATGACTTTCATAGTCATATTTGGTCTTACAGAAGAGGCAGAACATAGCATCGCTGTTAACAGGCTTTTCGTTAGCTTGGTAGGCCTCATTTGCAAAACCATAGTAAGTAACTTCCTTGTAGGTATCTTTACCTAAGGATGCACAAAGAGAATCATCAGCATTTAGAATAAGCTTTGTTTTGTTTGATTTACTAATTCCCGATTTTACACTGTTTAACGTGGAGTATAATTCACCATAACGGTCTAACTGATCTCTAAAAAAGTTTGTAACCACGAGCACATCAGGCTCGATATAATCAGATACAACATTAAAGGCTGCTTCATCCACTTCAATGAGGGCGATAGGAGCTTTTGCCCTACCAGATAAGTCAACGGAATCAATAAATGTTGTAACAATTCCTCCAAAGAGATTAGCACCGGATTTGTTTGTGATATATTCCTGACCGTTTACTTTTAGAACTTCACCTATTATCCTTGTAGTAGTGGTCTTACCGTTAGTTCCAGTGACCATTATTATTTTATAGTCCTTAGAGATAACCTTTATTATATCAGGATAAAGCTTTCGTGCAATTTTGCCAGGAAGGGTGGTGCCTCCGCTTTTTAATATCCTAAGAACAAAAACCAATATTTTTGCTACTATGATTGTAAATGTAAGTCTTATATTCATGCTAGCTCCTACTTCTATGTTTTTATTTTATACTGCCTTTTCTATTTACGTGAAAGAGGCAAAATCAAGTGGGGCTAAATGTCCCGAGATAATATTATAACATAAAGGCTTTATATTATGTAGAAATATTTTAGGTTGATTAATTATTAAGCCCTTTCAAAAAATAACCTATACTATATTTTTAGCCCAAAGCCCATAAAAAACTGATTTTTTTGAAAGGGCCATTGCAAAGTTTTTTAAGGAAATAACCTTAGGAAAGTATTTCCTTAAAAAAAATATTTGATACGTTATTTTTAAAGTGATAAAATGTTGTAGATATAGAAGTGAGTGCCAATAGTTTTTTACACTCAGGTGGGTGCGAAATAGGCCCAAGACCAATAGATCTACATATAAAGGCTATACGGAAGATGGGCGTCAAGGTGCATGATGCGCACCACGGCTTTATATACTGCGAAGCTGATAAGCTTAAGGGTGCGGATATACAGCTTGATTTCCCAAGTGTTGGAGCGACAGAGAATGTAATGTTAGCAGCTGTGTTTGCCGAAGGTGATACAATTATACGACATGCTGCGAGAGAACCGGAAATTGTTGATCTTCAAAAATTCCTCATAAGTATGGGTGTGGATATAACAGGAGCCGGTACCAGTATTATAAGGATAAGGGGAAGCATTAAAAGGCTACGGGAAGTGGAACACAGTGTGATTCCCGACAGAATAGTTGCCGGTACATATTTAGTAGCCGCAGGAATAACCGGCGGTGATATTACACTTAGAAACGTTTCGGCAGAGCATATAATACCTGCTATCAGCTACTTGAGAGAATGCGGATGCCGTATAAATACAAAAAGATCTACCATGCATATTTTTGGACCAACCAGACCTAGAGCTATTGATATAATAAGGACATTACCTTATCCCGGCTTTCCAACGGATATGCAGTCCCAGTTTATCTCATTGCTTTCAATTGCACGAGGAACAAGTATTTTTGTTGAGACGATTTTTGAAAACCGTTATAAACATGTTGAAGAACTTATGAGGATGGGTGCGGATATTAAACTTGAGGGACGTCTTGCAGTAATAAAAGGTGTTAAGGAGCTTACAGGAGCATCGGTTGCTGCACGGGACTTAAGAGGTGGAGCAGCATTGGTATTGGCCGGACTTGTGGCTGAAGGAACGACAATTGTCAGCGGTATAAAACATATTGACCGGGGATATGAGAAAATTGAAGAAAAATTGTCCAAAGTCGGAGCCTTAATTACAAGGGAAGAATAAAGGAGTTAATGCTTTGAAGAAAAAGTTTAGCGGCAATAGAATGCCGAGAGAAACGGATAGGAAATACAAAAGAAAAATTAGAAAGCGAAAAAGGGCATTAAAGTTTATAAGATTTATTTTATTAACTGTATTATGCTTGGTAACTTTGGTGCTCCTTGCGCTATCGCCGTTATTTAATATAAGTAATATTTACGTTTCGGGCAATAATCATTATAATAATAATGAATTAATAGAAGTAACCAACTTAGTTATTGGAAATAATTGGTTTAGGACGAATGGATTGGATTTTAAAAGCATATTATTATTTAGATCAATCCAAGCGGAAAAAAGTATTAAAGAAAAATGTCACTATGTTAAAAAGGCTACTGTCAGGTTGAACATACCTAATGGAGTTAAGATTACTGTGACTGAAAGGCAGCCGTATGTCATTAGCCCATACTCTGACACAAATTTGCTAATAGATGTGGAGGGGTATATACTAGATTCGAGGAAGGAAGTCTCGGACTACAACTTACCTGTTATTCAAGGGTTGAGCTTTGATAATTCCGAATTGGGACAAGCTTTGAATGCAGAGGACAAAAAGAAATTTGATATGTATAAAAAGGTTGTAGAGGAGATTAACGCCCTAGATAATGACAAGGTATATGACAGCAGCAAGGCAATTTTTAAGTTCGTGAACTATATTGACGTTGCAGATTGGGATAATATCCGAATTATGCTCGATGGAAGAGTTAGAGTCAACCTTGGGAATTATAAAAAAATTGGAAGTTACAGATTAAGTTTTTTAAGAGAGGTTTTCTTTAATAAACTAGCTGAAACGGATAAGGGCTATCTAGATTTTACAACAGGTGACACCCCGAGTTTTATACCGGACAGATAAGATTTTTAAAATCGGAACTTGGAAGCTTTTAATAAAATACCTATAGGAGGATATTGTATGTTACCTTTGCTTGGATTGATTATTGGTATTGTCTTGGGGATATTTATTCCTTATGATATTCCTGCAGCATATTCGAATTATGTAGCAATTGCTATACTTGCTGCTTTAGATTCTGTGTTTGGAGGTGTATTGGCAACACTCCAAAAGAAATTTAATTTAAGTGTGTTTCTTACAGGATTTTTTGGCAACGCAGTATTGGCTGCAATACTGGCATACATAGGTGATAAACTTGGTATTCAGCTTTATCTTGCTGCAGTATTTGCTTTTGGAAACAGATTGTTTTTAAATTTTGCAATTATTCGTAGAATACTATTGAATAAAGTTTCAAAAAAAGATAATATAATAAATAATACTGAAAAATAAGTAGAAAATTATTAGTATGTTATTTTTTCGAACAACATTTTAGTTTATTGATTTTATTTTTGAGAAATAATACATCTAGCTATAAAGTATTTACTGGTGATATAAGGCTGTGCCCTTAGGGTTCATGTCTTTAATTACGGGAGGTTCACATTTGTGGAAAATATAATTGGTTGTGTTGATATAGGGTCTTCAAAAATATGTACATTAATAGCAAGAGCCAGCAAGACCGGCGAAATGGAAATATTAGGCAAGGCTATGGAGCCATGTAATGGCGTGAAAAAGGGTATAATAGTAGATATAGAAAGTACAGCTAATTCAATTAAAAGTTGTATTGATAGAGCTCAAGCACTGGCAAATATCGAAGTGGATTCTGCATATGTAAATATAATGGGAACACATGCTGGCATAATACATAATAAAAGCAGTGTTAATGTTTCCGGAGAAGATAAAGAAATTACTATAGATGATGTGGGACGAGTTTTGCAGAGTGCAGAAAAAGTTAAACTGCCTCAAGACATGCAGGTTATTGATGTTATACCTGTACAATATATTGTGGACGGTTATGATGAAATAGTTGATCCTGTCGGAATGGCAGGTGTTAAATTAGAAGTTGAAGCAGATGTAATTGCAGGAAAAATTACTTTTGTACAGAATATACTAAAGAGTATGGAAAAAGCAGGATTGCGAGTAAACGGCTTTGTGGTTGAGGCTTTAGCTTCTGCAGAAGTTGCTCTTACCCAGGAAGAAAAAGATATGGGTGTAGTACTTATTGACATAGGTGGCAGTATTACCAATATATCAGTTATCAAGAACAACAGATTGCTGTTTTTTGATGCTATATCCGTAGGAGGAGACCATATTTCAAATGATATTTCCATAGGACTTAGAATACCATACAATGAGGCAGAAAAGCTTAAAAAGGAATATGAACTTGCCCTTACTTCTTTGATAAAAAACGATCATGAAATTACTGTAAATGAAATCAATGAAAATAAAAAGAGAAATATAAGAGTATCGGAAGTCATTGAAATAATTGAAGCAAGAGTACAGGAGATTTTTTATATATGCAAGGAACAGCTTCAAGCAGATAATATACTAGAAGACTATGGTAAAGGAATTGTTTTATCCGGCGGTGGTATTTCCTATTTAGATGGAAATATGCAGATTGCATATGAGGTGTTTGATTTGCCTGTAAGGGTTGCAGCCTATAAAGTTTCAAACATCACAAAGCCGGAATTTTTAATTTCTGTTGGTTCTGCAAAGTATATAGTAAGCAGATTTGGCGCAAGTGATACAGGTTGTGAAGGAAAAAAAACGAAAAAGAATAAGGAAAAGAATTCGAAAAGTATCTTTAGAAAATTGGCAAATCTTTTTAATGGTTTGTTTTAAGGTTTCGTTCTTTTTAAAGTTAAAGACATTCTTGCACAAATCCTAATATTAAGATATTATTAAATATTGAAAGAATATAATTAAAAATGTAACTGATGAAACTAACTATATATGTTATACGGAAAATTATGGTACAGCTTTTGGCTATATGGTAAGTGTTGCAATTACAAAAGAATAAGGAGGGACTTACATTGTTGGAATTTGATATCGATATTGAACAATTTGCCCAGATTAAAGTTGTAGGTGTTGGCGGTGGCGGTAACAATGCTGTTAATAGAATGATAACTGCAGGACTTCGTGGTGTTGAATTTATATCTGTAAATACTGATAAACAGGCTTTATTTTTATCGAAGGCAAATACTAAAATCCAAATTGGAGATAAACTAACTAGAGGACTTGGAGCAGGAGCAAACCCTGAAATCGGAGAAAAGGCTGCAAATGAAAGCAAAGACGAAATAGCGCAGTCAATAAAGGGTTCGGATATGGTTTTTGTAACAGCCGGTATGGGCGGTGGTACAGGAACTGGGGCAGCTCCTGTAGTAGCTCAAGTGGCAAAAGAAATGGGAATACTGACCGTAGGTGTTGTTACAAAGCCTTTTATGTTTGAAGGAAGAAAGAGAATGCAGCATGCAGAAAGAGGCGTAGAGACTCTTAAGGGAGTTGTTGATACCTTGGTTACAATTCCTAATGATAGGCTGCTTCAGGTTGCTGAAAAGAAAACGTCCATTGTGGATGCTTTCAGAATTGCGGATGATGTATTAAGGCAGGGTGTTCAGGGTATTTCAGACCTTATTGCAGTGCCAGGACTTGTAAACTTGGACTTTGCAGATGTTAAGACTATTATGTTGGATACCGGTTTAGCTCATATGGGTATTGGAAGGGCGGCTGGAGAAAACAGAGCAGAGGAAGCTGCAAGACAAGCTATTCTAAGTCCGTTGCTTGAGACTTCAATTGAGGGTGCTAGAGGAGTTCTTCTTAATATTACAGGAGGACCGGATCTTGGACTATTTGAAGTAAATACTGCAGCTGAGCTTGTGCAGAAATCGGCAGACCCTGATGCAAACATAATATTTGGTGCTGTAATAGATGAGAATCTTAAGGATGAAATATTAATTACAGTTATAGCTACTGGATTTGACAGAGTTCCGGTTATTAGAAAGCCGGAAAAGGTAGCGGAGAAAGTTGGCGTAGCAAGCGGAAGGACAATAGAGAGAGAACCGGAACCACAGCCTGTATCTGACGAGTTGGAGATTCCGACCTTCTTAAGACGAAATCGCTTTAAATAAGAGATAAAAAATATGTAAGAATAAAAATGAGCAGTTGGGATAAACCCACTGCTCATTTGTGTACGATTTAATTAACTATTTGAATGTTTTAACTTTATTATATCGTTCCAGTTACTTGAAGTAACTAATTCAACTTTTATTAAGTCCTTTTTGATGGATTCTATATCACCTTTTATATGAGCTATGTCGTTTGTTATTTTATCATATTCAGCTTTATTTACTTCTGCTGAATGTTGGACTTGTAAAGTATCAAATCTTCCTTCTAAATTTGAAAACTTAGTATCAACTTCTTTTCTAAAACCTTCGAATTGATTGCTCAAACCATTAATTTGCTTACTCATTTCTGTTATTGCATTTAATATCTTTTCTTCCATGATAAATCCTCCTTCTCAGTTAATAGTATACCATTATATTTCCATTTTGAATAGGTTATTTTTTGGGATGGGTTTAGTGTTTTTTTGTCATACAAAAATTTTATTCTACAGTGGGGTTTGACAAATTATATGTAAATTAATTCGTATAATGAGTTTAGGTGGTCCTAATTCATATTGTTTAAAATAGGTGGAATAAAAATACATGCTTGTGCATATAAGTTAATAGTATTGGATTGTTTTTGGGGGTTATGTAACTTGAAGCGGTCAAGGTGGTCGCTTACAGGGGGGAAATGTGTGGAAATATTTCTAGATGTTTTGGTACTTGAAAACATAGTAATGAATTATTTGATTCTATTAATGACGGCCAAGTTTTCTAAAAATAGAATCTCTCATTTAAGATTGTTTTTTGGGGCTTTTATAGGAGCGCTTTATGTAGCTTTTTTGGTTATTTATCCTTCATTTAAGGGATATTATACTACAATAGCAAAGATAGCTCTCTCTTTTGCTATTGTTGCAATTGCCTTTTCCTTTGAACGTTTTATTACCTTTTTTAAAACCATGGTGATGTTTTACATATCTACATTTATTTTTGCTGGTGCTGGTTTTGCTTTTTTATATTTTAATCAGAGTGGCGGATTTGTGAGAAATGGATTTTTTTATGTTTACTGGAACTCAAAGTGGACAGTTATGGTTTTATGTGTTGCTACAGTGGGAATTATAGTAAAGATATTCTGGGATATAATACAGAGCAGATTAGTCAAAGACAGGTTGCTTATACCTTTGAAGATTGCTTTTGAAAATGGGAGCATTGACCTGCCGGCACTTGTGGATACCGGTAATGCATTGTTTGACCCTCTTACTCATGTTCCTGTAGTTGTGGTTGAATTTAAAGCGATAAAAAGTATTTTGCCTGTAGAGATTCAGAATATTTTTGAACAATCAAAAGAGGACGATTTAGTGGGGGTAACAAAGATTGTATCTGATTCCAGCTGGTTTTCAAGGTTCAGGTTAATACCATTTACATCCCTAGGAAGGGAAAATGGTATGCTAATAGGCTTTAAACCGGATTATATAGAGGTTGGAGAAAAAAGTGAAAAGAAGGGGGTAACTGACGTGATCATAGGCATCTATAATAGAGCTCTTTCTAAAAGTGAGAACTATAATGCGCTTCTAGGTCCGGATTTGGTATGAGGGATACAATAAATGAAGTAAAGATTTTATTACTTAAAGGCTTTTGTTATGACGTTTAAATTTAAGATAAAACTGAAAGGAGATAGCATAATGTTTCTTTTTAAGAAAGTAAGACTTTTTTTTTGGATTAAGTACATAAATATATTAGAGAAATTCAAAATACATAAAGGATTTCCTGTACATTATATAGGAGGAAGTGAAGCACTGCCACCCCCTCTTAGCAGCGATGAGGAGAGCTATTTGCTGAGAAAACTGGAAAAAGAAGATTATGGTGTAAAAAAGGTACTAATTGAGAGAAATCTACGACTGGTGGTGTATATTGCCCGGAAATTCGAAAATACGGGAGTAGGAGTAGAAGATTTGGTTTCCATAGGTACAATTGGATTGATTAAGGCTATTAATACCTTTAACCCTAGTAAAAATATAAAGCTTGCAACTTATGCTTCAAGATGTATCGAGAATGAAATACTAATGTACCTCAGGAGAAATAATAGAATGAAGACTGAAATATCAATTGACGAACCTTTAAATATTGACTGGGACGGAAATGAATTGCTATTATCGGATATTTTAGGCACTGAGAATGATTTGATTCATAGAAGTATTGAGGATGAAGTGGACAAAGAACTGCTAAACACTGCTATGAAGAAGTTATCAATGAGAGAAAAGAAGATTATGGAGCTAAGATTCGGCCTGGCAAATGGTGGAGAGGAAAAAACTCAGAAAGAAGTAGCTGACATGTTGGGAATTTCACAATCATATATATCGAGGCTAGAGAAAAAGATTATAAGCAGGCTGAAAAAAGAAATCAGCAGAATGATATAGAAGGATGTAAGAAATTAACAACAAAATTAAAGTCTAGTTTTCCCAATAAGTAAGTGGCTTGTCAAGGTGTTTTGTGAAAATTTTGTATCCTTTTTAACAGTATAAAAATGACCTCCATGGCAATAATGATACTGACTTCAATTTACTGCCGGGAGGTTTTTTATATGCTAATCAATAAAGTTGAGATATGCGGTGTGAATACAGCAAAGTTGCCAGTTTTGTCAAACGACCAAAAGAAAGTTCTCTTCGAACGAATGCATAAAGGTGATATGACTGCAAGAGAGGAGTTTATAAGAGGAAATTTGCGACTTGTACTTAGTGTTATACAAAGATTCAATAACAGAGGTGAATATGTCGATGACTTGTTTCAAGTAGGTTGTATAGGGCTTATAAAAGCAATAGACAATTTTGATGTATCACAGAATGTAAAGTTTTCCACTTATGCAGTACCTATGATTATTGGCGAGATACGCAGATATTTGCGGGACAATAATTCAATCCGTGTTAGCCGTTCGTTAAGAGATATTGCGTATAAGGCCCTTCAGGCTAAGGAACGTTTGACAAATAAGAATTCTAAGGAACCGACAGTAGATGATCTTTCTAGGGAATTAGGAATACCTAAGGAGGACATTGTATTTGCATTAGATGCAATACAGGATCCAATATCGCTATTTGAATCGGTATATCATGATGGCGGTGATGCAATATACGTTATGGACCAGGTAAAAGATGAAAAGAACCATGACGAAAACTGGCTTGAAGGTATTGCATTAAATGAAGCTATGAGAAGGCTCAATGACAGAGAAAAACTAATATTGAATTTGAGGTTTTTTGATGGAAGAACGCAGATGGAAGTAGCTGAGGAGATCGGAATTTCGCAGGCGCAGGTTTCAAGACTTGAAAAAACAGCCCTCACGCACATGCGAAAATACATTTAGAGTATGGTGCCTCCTATAAATTACTATTTTTTGGATTCGTGAAAAATCAGGTATTGACTAGAAAAGGTTTTCCCTTTTAAAGAGTTGATATCTGGTTTTTTCATATCAATAGAAGACACTTCATATATTTATAGTATTGATTATAATGGTATGAGGTGTTGTTTTATGAACAGAACAGCTGATTTCAGACAGAAAGAAGTTATTAATATCTCTGACGGTAAAAGACTAGGATTTGTGTGTGATGTGGAAATAAATCTTGAGAGTGGAAAACTAGATGCAATTGTTATACCGGGACAAGGCCGTATTTTTGGCCTTTTTGGAAAAGATAACGAGTATGTTATACCTTGGAGTAAAATTAAAAAAATAGGTGAAGATATTATATTGGTAGAGTTTGATGAAAGAAATGTGCGTAGAGATTATAGAAATAATACCTAATTAGGCTTTGGTGAGATAACGTGAATAGCCCTGTTTTTTCAAAAAAACTTAAAATGGATTTGATATTTCTGCAAAGTATAATATAATAATAGCGAAATAGACTAAAAGTTAGTTGGGTTTGTAAAGTGCTTTAAAAATTTGATTTACAAACGGATAGAAGAACAAATTAAAAAAAATAAAAGTTATGTGGGAGGTACAATATGAAGTGTCCGTATTGTGGTTTTGTTGAGGACAAGGTTATTGATTCGAGACCTACAGATGAGGCTTCTGCTATTAGAAGACGAAGAGAATGTTCTAAGTGTCTAAAAAGATTTACAACTTACGAGAAAGTAGAAAGCTTGCCATTAATGGTTATAAAAAAGGATAAAACAAGAGAACCTTTTAATAGGGAAAAACTTTTGAACGGTCTCTTAAGGGCATGCGAGAAAAGGCCTGTATCCATTAATGATCTTGAACTTCTTGTTGATGGTGTAGAATTACAATTACAAAATTCGCTTCAAAGAGAGGTTACTTCCCAGGCAATAGGTGAAATGGTTATGGAAAAACTTAAGGAAATGGATGAGGTATCTTATGTAAGATTTGCTTCGGTGTACCGGCAGTTTAAAGATATAAATACCTTCATGGATGAGCTGCATAAATTGCTGAAAGATAAGTAAACTGAAATTAAAAAAGTTTAAAGTTGGAAAGGTGTTTTTTATGAAAAGATATGTAAGTGTATTGCTTGTAATGGCGGTAATTAGTCTGATTATTACAGGATGTACGCAGAAAAGTGGGACGAGTGACTCTAAAGATACAGCAGATTTAGTTTTAGATACAACAGTTTTTTATAGAAGGATTGAAAATAATCTACCTGAAATTGTTGTGAAGAAGGATGGAAAAGAGAAGATAATTTGCGAAGGTAATGATGTTCCGTCAAAACCTTCTATTTCTCATGATAAAAAGAAGCTCGCATATATATCACCCTATGAGTTTGAAGTTATCGGTGAAGTGTTTTTGTATAATAATCTAAACGATATTCATAAAGCTGTTATAACTAATAAAGATATTCCGGAAAATTTAGCACCTAAAAAAATAAATTGGTTTGATGATCGTTATTTACTTGTCATCCTGGGATATGCTTATGGTACGGTAAGTATAGGTGGAGACTTATACGTATATGATACGGTTGGTGACAAAATGGCTCTGCTCATAAAAGAAGGCGATGAGAAGGGTGAAATAAGCGATATAAAAATAGAACAAGATACTGTCAAATTAGATATAGCTGTATTTAATGATGAATTTACTGATTACAATATCGAAGTGTCATCCTATGGACTCAAGGAGTTTTTAGATATGATTGAGAAAAAAATCGGGGAATAGGTTAGTGCTTTTATACTATTGTTAGGCAGGCTTTGCATTTGAGGTTTTCGGTAGAGTTCCTATCGGATTAGATAAATATTTTGAGGGGGACTTTTGTGAATATTAAAGAGATTATTAAAATAGTTGGTAATCCAACACCTTATGATAAAGGAACAGATATAATGTGGACTGATAAACACATTTCAAAGTTTTTATTGGAAGCACACATAAATCCTGAAATTGAAGCTGCGAGTAGAACTTCTAAAGACATTGATAAAACGGTTGATATGATTGACCAATTGATTAAGCCAGGGTCTAGAATTTTAGACTTAGGATGTGGACCTGGACTTTATGCGGAACGTTTGTCTAGAAAAAAACACAAGGTAACAGGAGTTGATTTTTCGAAAAATTCAATTGAATATGCTATCCAACAAAGAGACAAAAATCAGTCAGATGTTGAATACATAAATGGTAATTATTTAGATCTAGACTTTGAGGATAAATTTGATCTAATTATGATGATTTATTGTGACTTTGGTGTATTAGTACCTGAGGAACGTACAACATTAATGAAAATGATTCACAAGTCTTTGAAACCTGGAGGTGTTTTTTTATTTGATGCAATAGATGAAAAAACAATTGAGAGAATAAATTTTAATTCATCATGGGAGATGTCCGAAAGTGGGTTTTGGAAGCCTACCCCGTACATTTGTTTAAGTAAAAATTTGCATTTTGAAGAAAATAAAGCGGCGTTGGAACAACATATAGTGATTGATGATGAGGGTTCTTTCAAATTATATAGGTTTTGGAACCACTATTTTAATCAAGAGGACGTTGAAAAAATGTTTGAGCCGATTGGTTTTTCAAAAGTAAAAAGCATAAAGGGTGTTGTGAATGGTAGAGGTCCATATAATGATCATGGAGTAGTGTTTTATGCTGTGAGTAAATAATTTCTAGATATATTATTTGGTCTGATGGCAAAAAGAATAAAAAAGATAGGAGGGGTTAAATTTGGGAGGTAAATACAAACTAATAACTTTTTGGCTTGGTTTTGTTTTAACTTTGTATTGCTTTGATAATTATTAGCGCTTTTATTTTTCTTGCAATGTTTGGAGATAACATAGATTACTATATATGTTTATTTGCCAGTCTTTTATTAAATGCGATATTATTTAGTATAATATGTTTATTTGTAAAAGAAAAGGTTCAATGGATATTAGGCAGTATATTAGGATCAGTTATATCTGCAGTATTGTTAACAATTTTTGTTTTTTTCGTTGTTGTTCCTTCTTTAGAATTTGTAGATCCACCAGCACCAGTATACGTACCCGTTGACTAATAAATAAAGCTTTGAGTGTGCCATTAAAAATAGTCAGCTTTGAAATTGAAACTCTAAAGAATGCAGACATCAATAATCCACATGAATTAGAGGTTTTTAAATTTTTAATAAGTATTGAATCTACAGCATCGTTGTGATATGTTTTTAATGAAAAGAGAAATTCAACTGGTAAAATGTGGCTGTAAAATTATTTTCAAATTTGAAGAGATAATCTTGTAAGCATTGAAACAGAAAGGGTGCATGACTATGTTGATAACTCAAAAACATACAGTTTTGTATAAAAAAACAGTGTTTCATGTTAAAATTTACTCAAAAAAGTCCCGTCAAAAAAAGCTTGTAATGCTTATGAGATAAGGAGTTAAGCTCCGAGGGCTGTTACAGTAAGACTTCCAGTAAAACAAGGATTGAAACGGTATTTCATAACCTCGCCGATTATGTAAATGATGCGTTACAGTAAGACTTCCAGTAAAACAAGGATTGAAACTTCCGCTCCGCTCTAGCGTGGCACAAAGCTTTTCCCGTTACAGTAAGACTTCCAGTAAAACAAGGATTGAAACTAGAAAACGACAAGGCGAATAAAAGCCTTGACGCAAGTTACAGTAAGACTTCCAGTAAAACAAGGATTGAAACTTACTTTGTCTGATACTTTGTAAGCGTTTAAATTTGTGTTACAGTAAGACTTCCAGTAAAACAAGGATTGAAACGGATTATCCGGTATTGATGAAGCAAAGGCCGGGCAATAGTTACAGTAAGACTTCCAGTAAAACAAGGATTGAAACTTATAACGGTCTTTACCACCGTGTCCGGGATCAATAGTTACAGTAAGACTTCCAGTAAAACAAGGATTGAAACAATGTTTGCATGCCTACTGTTGTTGTTCTTTCTTCAGTTACAGTAAGACT
>JAEZUI010000125.1 GCA_023421115.1 Bacillota bacterium
ATATAGAATGGCCAAGTTTGATATTACATTAGGAGCAATAGAGGTAGGGGAAGAGATAGAGCTAGGGCTTGAGTACTGTACCCGTCTCTACAGGAAGGAAACTGCAGAGAGGATGCTTAGGCACTATATAGTGTTGCTTGAGAGGATAATAAGCGACCAGGATGCCAAGCTTACCGAACTTGATATCTTGACGAGTGATGAGTATAGAATAATTCTTGAGAATTTTAACAACACTTATGTGAAATATCCGAAAGAGAAGACAGTAATACAGCTTTTTGAGGAGCAGGTATCAAGAACACCTAATAATGTTGCCTTAATATATAGAGATAAGGTTTTAACATATAAAGAGTTTAATGAAATTTCCGACAGATTAGCGAGAAGGCTTATCGATAACGGAGTAGATAAAGGTGATATTGTTGCAATAATGATAGATAGATCAATAGAAATGGTTGTGGGAATTTATGCTATATTAAAAGCCGGAGCGGCATACCTTCCTATTGAACCGGCGTATCCGGATGAGAGAAAGCGATACTTGTTAACGGACAGTAATGCTAGAGTTCTTTTAATTTCAGGTGAGACAAAAAAAGATAATGATTTAACAGTAAAGACTATAAATATTGATTTAAATAAGCTGCAAAGTGGAGAGGTTTCAAATATAAGAAAAGCTAGTTCGGCAGATATAGCCTATGTTATTTATACATCGGGCTCTACTGGAAGACCTAAAGGGGTACTTGTAGAGCATAGGGCAATTGTAAACATAATGTTGGAGCTTCAAAGGAGATACCCTCATCATGAAAAGGATACATATATGTTTAAAACAACCTATACTTTTGATGTATCTGTTACAGAACTTTTTGGATGGTTTTATGACGGGGGAAGACTTTATATTTCAGAGCCTGGTATTGAAAAAGATCCCTATGCTATATGTGATGCAATTGAGAAATATAATATAACACACATAAATTTTGTGCCATCAATGCTAAATGTATTCCTTGAGCATATGAGAGAGAATGAAATACAAAAATTAAGTTCTCTAAGATATATGTTTGTAGCAGGAGAGGCTTTAGTACCTAATTTGGCAATGAAATTTTATGATAAGATAAGGACGGTTAAACTTGAAAATATTTATGGCCCTACTGAAGCAACAATATATGCAATCGCACATTCGGTAGATGGAGATAGTTTAAAAACGACAATTCCCATTGGAAGACCTCTTAGCAATATGAAAGCTTATATATTGGATGAGCAGTATAAGATGCAACCGATTGGAGTAGCAGGAGAACTTTTGTTGTCTGGAGACGGACTTGCAAGAGGATACTTGAACAGACCGGAATTGACAAAAGAGAAGTTTGTAGAAAACCCATTTGAATCAGGAGAAAGGATGTACAAGACAGGAGACCTTGCACGGTGGTTGCCGGATGGAACTATCGAGTTTTTAGGAAGGGTAGACAGTCAGGTAAAGATACGAGGCTACCGTATCGAGCTGGGAGAGGTAGAAGCACAGCTCTTGAAGCATCCCGATATACGGGAATGTGTTGTAGTTGCTGCTGAGGACGATAATGGGAATAAACACCTTATAGGTTACTATGTATCGACGAATGCTATTGACTTGTTTGAACTAAGAAATTGTATGCTCAAGGAACTGCCGGATTATATGGTACCAAGTTACTTGATACATCTTGATGAAATGCCTCTTAACCAGAGTGGCAAGATAAACCGTTTTGCATTGCCGAAACCAGAAATTGAACTTGATACAGGTAAAGTTTATGTGGCTCCGGCTCTCGAAAATGAATGCATTCTGGCAGAAATCTTTCAGGAAGTGTTGGGAATAGAGCGAATCGGAATAAAAGATAATTTCTTTGATTTGGGAGGAGACTCCATTAAGGCATTGCAAGTTGCAGCTCGATTGAATAAATATGGGCTGAGCATAGAAATAAGAGAGCTATTCAGCAATCCTACAATTGAACAATTAGTTTTATATGTAAAGGCTGAAGAAGCACAAGCATATCAGGGAATTGTAACTGGGGAAGTAGCACTGACACCTGTACAGAGATGGTTTTATGAAAAGAACTTTACAGACATGCACCATTTTAATCAATCATTTATGCTTTATAATAAGCAGAGTTTTGATGAGCATTTCCTCATAAGGGCATTTGAAAAGATAATAATGCATCATGATGTATTAAGGATGGCATACGTAGAACGTAATAATACAATAGTTCAAATAAACAGGGGGTTGGAAGGAAAACATTTTGAGTTCAATATATTTAACTTGAAAGATGATGTTAATCCATCTAAAAACATTGAAGTTGAATGTAGCAGAATTCAAAGCAGTATTGACTTGAACAATGGACCTCTGCTAAAGATTGCTCTTTTCAAAACAAAAGACGGAGACCATCTGTTGATTGTAGTACACCACCTTGTAATTGACGGAGTGTCATGGAGAATTTTGTTTGAAGATCTTGTGAACGCGTATAACCAAGCAAAAAATGGACTGGAAATTAGTCTGATCAGAAAAACGAATTCTTTTAAAGAATGGGCAGAAAGTTTGCAAGAAGTGGCTGCTGCAAATCCGAAATTAATAGAAGAGAAGGCATATTGGGAGAAAATTTGCACGACAAAAACAGAAAGAATGTCTTGTAAAGAGACTTTCTCCAATTGTCTATCCGATAGTGTTGTGCTAAGTGACAGCCTTACAGAGTCAAAAACAGAAATACTGCTGAAGAAAGCAAATAGGGCTTATAATACGGAAATTAATGATTTACTGCTTGCTGCACTTTCTCTTTCAATAAAAGAATGGGCAGATATCGACATTTCACTTATTACTATGGAAGGTCACGGGAGAGAGCAGATAAACACTCTGGATGTATCTAGAACTATAGGATGGTTTACATCCATTTATCCGTTGATACTTGAAGCTAAAGCAGAAGACTTATCGCAGCATATAATAAACACCAAAGAGAAGCTAAGAAGGGTACCGAATAAAGGAATCGGATATGGTT
This sequence comes from Bacillota bacterium, assembly GCA_023421115.1. Classification (GTDB taxonomy): domain Bacteria; phylum Bacillota; class Clostridia; order Acetivibrionales; family Acetivibrionaceae; genus Acetivibrio. Next base: position 3,003 of record JAEZUI010000125.1, read on the forward strand.
TGTTGAAATACCTTGGTAAATGCGGTGATGAACTTGATTATGACAGCCAGATATGTTTCAACTATCTTGGACAGTTTGACGGCGAGTTTAAAAATATAGATTTCAATTTGTCACAAATGTCGTCTGGAAATATGAGAAGCAGCAGAATGGAACGTATATATGATCTTGACATCAGTTGTGTGGTAATGGACGGGAGATTTACAATATCTATAGACTTTAACCATTGCCAGTATGAAGAAAATGAGATAAGAAGGTTATTGGGAATTTACCTGAATAAAATTGAGACCATTATAGAACATTGTACGAATAAAGACACAGTTGTAAAAACTCCGTCTGATTTGGGGTGCAGTTATATTAGTATTGAAGATCTTGAGCTTTTGAAAAGAAATATTGCAGGAAGAGAGATTGAATATATAAAACTACTTACATCTCTGCAAAGCGGAATGCTGCATCATGCACTTATTAACAAAAGTTCAAATGCATATTTTACGCAATTGTGTTTTGAAGTTCATGGAGCATTGGATATTGAGATGTTGGAGAAAAGTTTTAATGAAATTGTCAGACAGCATGACGTACTTAGGAGCATATTTATTTTTAAGGAGATAAGTCAACCAGTTCAGGTAGTTGCATCTTATATTCCTGTTAATATCAATGTAGAAGTAATACCGGATTTTTATGATGCAGAAGTGTATCTTGAAGAGTTTAAGGAAAAAGACAAACAAAAAGGTTTTCAGCTTTCAAAGGATATCCTCTTAAGAATGTCTATTTTAAAAGCTGACAACAATAAAAATTATATGATATGGAGTTTTCACCATATCATAATAGACGGATGGAGTTTAGGCATTATTACTGGGGAGCTCTTTTCTCTTTATGAAAAATTTATTAGTGGAATTCCAGTACAAAAAATAAATGCACCTTCATTCTGTACTTTCCTTACATGGTATGAAAAACAGAGCAAGATAGAAGCACAAGAGTATTGGAAGAATTACTTATTGGATTACTCGTTACCTGCGACAATTTGTGGCAGTAATCGAAGCAATAATGAATATTTATTGGAACAATACAGATTTAATATCGGTCGAAAGGAAACTGAATATCTTGGAAAGATAGCCCGTAAAAGTCGTATGACGGTAAATACACTTTTGGAAGCTATATGGGGAGTAGTTCTTCAAAAATACAATAATTCTTGTGATGTTGTGTTTGGGACTGTTATATCAGGAAGGCCGTCGCATATTCCTAATATAGAGAAAACTGTGGGAATGTTTATAAATACAATCCCAACAAGAGTTATGTACAATGAGAGTGAAAGCTTTATAAAAATGGCTTCAGTCATCCAGACAAATCATTTGTTGTCTGAAAGATACGGCTATTATTCCCTCGCAGAAATACAATCAGTTAGTCTTGTAAAGAATGACTTGATAGATCATATTATGGTTTTTGAAAATTATCCTATAGATGATACTATAAATGAAGTTGAAAACAACAATATTGAGGTGACTTATATTGATGATTTTGAACAGACAAATTATAATTTTAACATTTCAGTGATTCCGCAAGAGGATATAATGGTTAAGTTTAAATATAACGCAAAAATCATTGATTGTCATACTGTTAAGAGGATAGGTGTTCATTTTAGAAATGTACTTGATAAAATTATTGAAAATCCTAATATATTAGTAAAAGATATTAAAATAATAGATGAAAACGAGAAAAAACATATTTTAAAAGAACTTAACGATACTTATGCAGAATATCCAAGGGATAAGTCAATAGTACAGCTTTTTGAGGAGCAGGAAGGAAAAACGCCTGAAAGTATTGCATTGGTCTCTGGACTAGATCAACTTACATATAGGGAATTGAATGAACGTGCAAACCGTATTGCAAGAGTTTTGATTGAGAAGGGTGTATCAAAGGAAAGCATAATAGGTATTGTTTCAGGGCGAACAATAGAGATGGTGGCAGGAATACTGGGGATAGTAAAAGCAGGAGGGGTTTATCTGCCTATTGACCCGGAATATCCTAAGGATCGTATTGAATTTATGTTAAAGGACAGCAATGCGAAGGTATTACTGTTAGATAAGGCCTTTGAAGAGGAAGTGGATTATGATGGAGCTGTAGTGGAATTCGGTGTAGAGAATAATGAGGATATAGACAGCAGCAATATAGGAATTATCGTATCACCGGAAAGCCTGGCATATGTAATGTATACTTCCGGCTCTACCGGAAAGCCCAAAGGAGTGGAAGTAATACATAGGAATGTGGTACGTCTTGTAAAGAATACTAACTATGTACAGGTAAATGAAGAGGACAGAATACTGCAGACAGGTGCACCGGTATTTGACGCCACAACCTTTGAGGTATGGGGAGCGTTGTTAAATGGTGCAAGACTTTACTTAGAAGAGCAGGATGTAATAGTAAATGCCACAAAACTTGA
>JAEZUI010000185.1 GCA_023421115.1 Bacillota bacterium
TTGAAGTTGAGCCTGGAAGTGAGGTTTTATCAGGAGTAATTAATAAAAATGGTCTTATGACAGTTGAAGTAACAAAGGAATTTGGGCAATCTACAGTTTCAAAGATTCTAGACTTGGTTCAGAATGCAGGTAGTAAAAAGGCTGCTACCGAAAACTTTATCACTAAGTTTGCAAAATACTATACGCCGGCAGTTGTCATAATTGCGGTATTGTTGGCATTTATTCCCCCTCTGATTACCGGCGATTCATTTGCACAGTGGATTAACAGGGCACTTGTATTTTTGGTAGTATCATGCCCTTGTGCTCTGGTTATATCTATTCCACTAGGTTTCTTTGGAGGAATCGGAGGTGCATCGAAAAAGGGTATATTAATTAAAGGAGGTAACTTTTTAGAAGCACTAAATAGTATCGATACAGTTGTATTCGATAAGACTGGTACTCTAACTAAAGGTGTATTTAGTGTAACTGAAATAAAACCTGTAGAAGGTTTTTCGAAGGATGAGCTGCTAAGAGTTGCTTCCTTTGCAGAGAGCTTTTCTAATCATCCGATTGCGTTTGCCATTCTAAATAAATATAAAGGTAAAATTAATAAAGAAATTATTGAACAACACACTGAAATGGCTGGTTATGGTATTAAGGTGGTTGCTGAAGGCAAAGAAATACTTGTTGGAAACTCAAAACTGATGCAAAGCGAGAATATTGAGAGTCCTAAAGTTGATGAGGTAGGAACTTTAGTATATGTGGCAGTAGACAACAAGTATGTTGGGTATATTGTTGTATCTGATGAACTGAAGGATGACTCGGCAGATGCTGTGAAGGCACTTAAGAAAATGGGCGTAAGAAGAACCATTATGCTCACTGGAGACAGTAGCGCCGTAGGAACAAAGATAGCAAGGGACTTGGGATTGGATGCAGTATATTCGGAGCTTCTCCCCGATCAAAAGGTTGAGAGATTTGAAGATCTCTATGAAAACAGGTTAACCAAGGGAAATATATTATATGTAGGCGACGGAATAAATGATGCACCGGTAATTGCAAGGGCTGAGGTGGGAATCGCAATGGGGGCATTAGGCTCCGACGCAGCAATAGAAGCAGCTGATATTGTATTGTTAACTGATGAACCTTCAAAGCTTTTAACTGCTATTGAGATTGCAAAGAGAACCCGTTCCATAGTATGGCAGAATATTATATTTGCATTGTCAGTTAAAACATTGGTATTATTGCTTGGAGCTTTTGGAATGGCAAATATGTGGGAAGCTGTATTTGCTGATGTGGGTGTAGCACTTTTGGCAGTCTTAAACTCAATGCGTGCAATGAAAGAAGGAAAAGTTGATCAAGATAGTAAATTATTATCGAAGTTCTAATCAAATATTGAAATTTGTGGATGTATTAAAAAAACTCTTTTCAACAAAAATATAAATGAAGATAAAAAATATTTAATGGGGAGGAATTCAACTATGGATGTAACAAAAATGAGTCATCCTAATGAGGGAATAATATGTGAAGTAAATACTTGCTATTACTATATGAAGGGCGATCATTGTGCTGCAAGCAAGATTGAAGTTCAGCACAGAAATGCACATACATCAGAGGAAACCGACTGTGTAACATTTAAACCACAGGCTTAACAGCTTGGTGTTTTTTTGCAATTTATGCCGGTGAAGGAAATCCTTCATCGGCATATGTATATTTGGGAAGTTTTAAGTTTTTTCAAAATTGAATTTGAGTTATAATAAGTATACAGTCAATTAATAAAGGTTGAATACTTATGAATATTGATAAGAAAGAGATAAAAGTGTCTGTCCGAAATTTGGTGGAGTTCCTTTTGCGGACAGGTGATATTGATAGCAGCTTTTTTAGGGTTAATAGAGCTGCTGAAGGAACTAGAATTCACAAAAAGATACAAAAAGCACAGAAGGAAGACTATAGATCGGAAGTTACATTAAAATATAATATTGAATACGATGAATTTGTGTTGGCCATAGAAGGCCGGGCTGACGGAATTATTGAAAGTAATGACGGTATTACAATTGATGAGATAAAAAGTACAATGTCACCTCTTGAAATGATTGACGAAAATTACAGTGAAGTGCATTGGGCACAGGCAAAGTGCTACGCTTATATTTATGCGTCTTTAAACAATATTGAAAATATAAATGTCAGACTTACTTATTGCCACCTAGATACTGAAGAAATTAAATACTTGCTTAAGGCTTATAGTATTGCACAATTGAAGGAGTTTTTTGATAGTTTAATTCAAAACTACTATAATTGGGCAAAACTTGCATATTATTGGCAGACGAATAGAGATAAGTCCATAAGAGAATTGAAATTTCCCTTTGATGAGTATAGAAAAGGTCAAAGGGAGTTAGCCGTTGCTGTTTATAAGACGATAACTTCAGCTAAAAATATATTTGTAAAGGCTCCAACAGGTATAGGAAAGACTGTTTCAACACTCTACCCATCAATAAAAGCAATGGGTGAAGGTCATTCTTCAAAAATATTTTATCTTACCGCAAAGACAATTACTAGAAGTGTCGCGGAGGAAGCTTTTTCTATAATGAGGAAGAAGGGACTTAAGTTTAGGGCTATTACCCTTACAGCGAAGGAAAAGATTTGCATCTTGGAAAAATCCAGTTGTAACCCTGTAGATTGTGAGGTTGCAAAGGGTCATTTTGATAGAATTAACGATGCAATTATGGATATTTTGATTCATGAAGAGGAGTTAAAGAGGGAAATTATTGAAAAATATGCGATTAAACATAGAGTATGCCCTTTTGAATTTTCCTTAGACCTGACCCTATGGGCGGATGCAGTTATTTGTGATTATAACTACGTTTTTGATCCGAGGGTGTATTTAAAAAGGTTTTTTACCGAAAAGGGAGACTACACTTTTTTGATAGATGAGGCGCATAATTTAGTTGATAGGTCAAGAGAAATGTATTCGGCAGAAGTGTACAAGAAGCCTGTTCTTAAGCTGAAAAGAGAGCTGAAGGAGCATGACCCTAAAATATCAAAAGTACTTGGGCGGCTTAACACCTTCATGCTCAACATGAAGAAGCTGTGCAATGAGAAGGGGTTTTATGTTAGCCGTGAGGGAGATAAGGAGATTTACTCCATTTTAAGAAAGCTTGTAAGTGAGTGTGAAGTATATCTTGCAAAGAATGAAAAGGTAAAAATGGGGGATGAACTTTTAGAACTCTATTTTAATGCAATTATATTTATAAAAATTTGTGAGCTATATGACGAAAGATATGTCACTTATGTAGAAAAACAGGATGATGATGTTAAGCTTAAACTGTTCTGTCTTGATCCGTCATACCTTTTAGGAGAAGCTTTAAAAAAGGGAAAGAGCGGTGTCTTTTTTTCTGCAACTCTCATTCCTCTTGAGTATTATCGGGGAATATTAGGGGGAAGTAATGAGGATTATACAATGAGTATTGAGTCGCCTTTCAGCCTCGAAAACAGGAAACTGATGGTAGCGGATGGTATATCTACAAGGTATGTAAACAGGGAAAGAAGCTATAAGGACATAGTTGAGTCGATAAATAATTTGACACAATGCAGATGCGGTAATTATATGGTTTTCTTTCCTTCGTACCAGTATATGAATACGGTATATGAAATGTTTTGCTGCAAATACCCCGAGGTAAAAGTTCATATACAAGCAACTTCCATGACTGAGGAAGAACGGGAAGAATTCCTGGAACTTTTTAGTCCCCAACCAGATGTGACCACAATAGGATTCTGTGTAATGGGGGGGATTTTTTCTGAGGGAATAGATCTTAAAAGCGACCGTTTGATAGGTACTGTAATAGTTGGGGTGGGTTTACCACAGGTTTGTCTTGAAAGAGATATTATAAGGGATTATTTTAGCGAGAGAAATAGTCAGGGTTTTGAATATGCCTATATGTTTCCTGGAATGAACAAGGTTATGCAGGCGGCAGGCAGGGTCATAAGATCTGAGATGGACAAGGGGGTTATTCTACTAATTGATGAGCGTTTCACAAACAGGAGTTATTTGAGCCTGTTTCCAAAGGAGTGGTTCCCCTATAACAGAGTGGCTAATATTGGTGATATAATCCGGTATACAATTGAGTTTTGGGGACTTGATTATTGACCTTGTAATTTCTATTAAATTAAAATAAAATAATGATGGAAAAAGATGATAATTAAAAGCGAGGAAAATATATGAAAGACATCAATATACCGGATAAAGAGCTAATTGCCATAATTATGCCTGAGGGTGGGTATGGTTTGGATTGGCAATATGGGAAGAATAATTTAGAGGAAAGTGATAGCTTATTTCAAGAAAATTTATTTGACATATACATAAATGATGCCGACAGAGCATTATTTATCTTAGGAACTGTCCCAAAAAGTAAGGGGGTTTCTCCGTCACTTGGATATATTCATAAAGTATCAACTACTTTTATAAAATGCCTTTCAAGAAATCCAGATTTGGAAACTTTACGGCATAAGGCTAAGGGAGTTTTGGAGGAGGAAGAAAGGGAAGAATTACTATCGGAAGTGCCTTATATAAACGGTATGGAATACCTTAATGGACAATGGCTTGAGTGTATTTGTGACAGGTTGAATAAAGCATTTTCTAAAGAAATGAAAGAACATGAAGGTACGGTGGCACAATACTTTATTTCGAAAAATCCTGATATTCATCTAGCGGGTAAGGTATATTTTCATCTTGTGGAGAGCAAGAGAGAGGAATATCCTTTTGCATTTCTTGCAACCTATTCAGTTGAGCTTTCTGCTATTGGAAAAGCAAAGCATCTTCCCCTTAAAAATGCACTTATGGAGTACGGTCAAAACAGCAAAAAACTGTTGGGTCTTTTATCTACAGTCAATAAAGCTGCACAACAGAGTAAATTGCTGTCAGAGCTGATTGATATGGGAGAAATATTTCACCCTATAGGCTTGAGTGCTGATGAAACCTATACTTTTTTAAAGGAAGTTCCATTGTATGAAGAGGCAGGGGTACTTTGCAGAATCCCTAATTGGTGGAGGAAAAAATCCGAAGGGTTGAAAATGTCGGTTAATGTAGGAACAAAAGAGCCTTCAAAAATAGGTTTGGATGCCCTTGTGGATTTTGATATAGAGTTGTCCTTAGGTGGTGAAGCCATATCTAAGGAAGAATTGGAACGGCTAATATCCCAATCAGAGGGTCTTGCATTTATAAAAGGAAAATGGATTGAGGTGGATCCAAACAAACTCAAAGAGACTCTCTTAGCTTATGAGGAAGCAAAGAGAGAAGCTGAAGTAGGAGAACTTACAATGATGGAAGCTATGAGAATGAAGCTTTCAGCATCAAAAGTTCTCAATGTAAAAGAACAAGCTTGTGAAATTGAAGTTAATAATGGGAAATGGCTTGAGAATACTTTAAAACATCTCAAGATGCCGGAAATTGCAAAACCAGACTCTTATGGGCAGAATTTTAATGCAGTTTTGAGGGAATACCAACAAAGGGGCGTGGGCTGGCTTCATACAATGAAATCACTTGGTCTTGGTGCTTGTCTTGCCGATGACATGGGACTAGGTAAAACAATACAGGTAATAGCTCTATTAAATGGTATGAGTATAAAAAAAGACGAAAAGGTGCTTTTGGTTGTACCTGCATCGCTCATTGGAAACTGGACTTCTGAGATATCAAAATTTGCTCCGAAGCTTAATTATAGAGTAATACATCCTCAGGAGAAAAATTCAACGGAGGAACCAATTGAAGGTGGAATATACATAACTACCTATGGAATGCTTGCAAGACTTGAAAAGCTTATACAAGAAGAATGGGATATGGTAATACTGGACGAGGCACAGGCAATTAAGAATCCAGGTACAAAGCAGACAAAAACTGTGAAACAGCTAAAAGCTAAAAGCCGTATAGCCATGACAGGAACTCCTGTTGAAAACAAATTGTCCGACCTTTGGTCGTTATTTGATTTTTTAAACAAGGGTCTTTTGGGCAGTCCTAAAGAGTTTACAGAGTTCACTAAAAAACTCAAAGAGGGCAACAGTGGTTATGGACGGCTAAAACAGGTGGTGTCTCCGTTTATACTAAGAAGGCTTAAGACTGACAAAAGCATAATTGCCGATTTGCCGGAAAAAATAGAGATGAAAACCTATTCAACTTTAAGTAAAAAGCAGGCAGCACTGTATACTTCTCTTGTCAGCGAATTAGAACAAAAGTTGCTTGCATCAGAAGGTATTGAAAGAAAAGGTGTCGTACTTGGAGCTCTTATGAAATTTAAACAAATATGCAATCACCCTTCTCAATATCTTGGAAATGGTGAGTATCTAGAGCGTGAGAGTGGAAAATACGAGCGACTGCGTGAAATATGTGAAACGATTTATGAGAAAAGAGAGAGGGTTATTATATTTACACAGTTCAAGGAAATAACTGCTCCTCTTGCAGCATACTTGAAAACTGTTTTTGAGCACGAGGGACTTGTACTTCATGGTGAAACACCTGTCGCAAAACGTAAGGACATTGTTGCAAAGTTTCAGGGACATGAATATGTTCCGTTTATGGTACTATCAATAAAGGCAGGTGGAGTAGGGTTAAACCTAACAGCTGCAAATCACGTCATTCACTTTGACAGATGGTGGAATCCAGCGGTTGAAAATCAGGCGACAGACAGGGCTTTTAGAATAGGACAAAAGAAGAATGTTGTGGTTCATAAGTTTATAACAAAGGGAACTATAGAAGAGAAAATTGACTCAATGATTGAGGATAAGATAAAAATGACAAAGGAAATTATGCCCGATATGAATGAAAGCTGGATTACCGAAATGGATAACAAGCAGCTGATAAATATGTTCAGGCTTAATGTTTAAAGGGGTGAAATATTAATGTCTTATTATGGATACGGTGAATATGTTACGGTCGAAGAGCGTAAAAATAAAGCTAGAAAAGCTGTTGAAAAGTTAAAAAAGAAAAACAAGGATATAACCCCGATAGTTATTGAAGGCAGGAATATTGCAAAGACTTGGTGGGGGAAATCTTGGAACAAAAACCTTGAGAGCTATTCGGACTATTCAAATCGAATAGAAAGGGGTAGAAGCTATGTGCGAAATGGTTCAGTTCTCGATTTTAGGATAGATAAAGGTATTGTAAGAGCACTTGTACTCGGAAGTAGGGCAAAGC
>JAEZUI010000205.1 GCA_023421115.1 Bacillota bacterium
AGTCTGAATAATGCCACACAAAACCGCTCTCACATGTAGTTTCATTTAATATTTATGCCGAAATGGCATATTTAAAAAAATCTTATTTTAAGATTTGATAAAGAAACATATTCATGAATTTACCGTGCTTATACACCCAAGCAGTATTGACAGATTAGTAATGTTATGAAAAAATGTATATTAAGTTTAGTATGCATAAGAGCAGAGTTGCTTGAGTTGCATAGAGGTTTTAAGCCTTACGCGTGAAATATATCCGAGGAGTTACAGACGGTGTGGTTCTGCAGCTTTTTTGTATTTTGGAGTTCAGACATTTATCATAATCTCAGGAAACTTACTTTTCACCATTTAAGCAATTAGACTTCAGGAAAAATTAACAGAGGGGTGATAAGATTGAAAATACTGCGGGTAAGTGAAAGTGACTTGACTGAAATTCTCAGTCTACAAAGGCTTGCATACCATGAAAATGCAGAAAGATATAATGATTTTAAAATCCCTCCACTGACACAGACTTTGGAAGAGCTTCGAGAGGAGTCGAAAAGTTCAGTAATTATCAAAGTAGTTCATGAAGCTAAAATAGTAGGGTCTGTTAGAGCCATTAAAAAGGGAATAAATTGTTATATCGGAAAGCTTATAGTACATCCGGAGTACCAAAATAAAGGTATTGGTAGGATGTTGATTGCTGAAATTGAAAAGATATTTGAGGGTTCAAGGTATGAACTTTTTACAGGGCATTTGGATGAAAAGAATCTTTCTTTTTATGAGAAACTTGGCTACAAAAGGTTTAAGGAAGAAAAGATAAATGATGCTTTGCGGTTTGTTTATTTTGAGAAAGGTGGGAAATGCAATGTCATTTAAAAACCCGGATAGGCTAAAGAAAAAGAAGAATAAAGTTTGGAGAGATAATCGGGCCCCTAAGATTTCTGCTAAAACTATTAATAGTAAAGTAGATAAAGGAGAAATCACGATTAAAGACGGCCAATTCAAGGACTCAGGAGATAAATAATGGATGGAAATAAACATGGGAATATAAGAAAGGAAGCTTATGAGGTTATTTAACCTTATGAGTCTTCCTTTTATAATTAATCAAGTTTTTAAGTTATGCAAATTCAATAGCTTCTTTATCTTTAAATAATGTAGCTTTCCCCAGGCTTAAATCGGATAGTGAGAGACTGTCTTTATAATATAGGAATTGAATAGTTAGGAAATTAGCATTTCCTGATACATATTTGCCTTGACGCTCACGAATTTTTCTACTTGGTTTATCAAAAACGGTTAATACATCTTCGGGCTTTATTTCACTTAATTTCATCTAAATACCTCCCATGTTATAATTTTTCTTCACACTTTATCCATTCTCTCTGTATCATGTGCCATTTTATTTGACACTGACACATAAAATAAGAAAGCTACCTCAAAAAGAGATAGCTTTCTTCAAAGGAAATTTAGTCAACATAAACATTAGTTGCTTGCATGCCACGTTGACCTTTTTCCATATCAAAGCGAACTCTTTGTCCTTCATCTAAGCTTTTGTAGCCACTTGACTGGATTGCAGAAAAATGAACAAATACATCATCTCCACCATCCACGTTAATAAACCCAAATCCTTTTTCTGCGTTAAACCATTTTACTGTACCATTATTCATGTTGGTACCTCCATCATTCATATTATTATATTTTGTTGCAAAAACAAAAGCACATGTTTTTGTAAATAATCTAAAATCATTTACAAAAATATGTGCAAATAATTATCACTTTTAAATACTTATTCAGTTTAGCATATAATTAACGTTTTGTCAACTAGTTTTGCAAAAAAAAAAATACTTTAGAGTTAAATACAAAATATTTATAACAAAATATTTGAAACGGTATAAAAAATAGACTTAAAGAATGCCTAAAAAATATTCTTAATATGACATGACGTTGTCAGTCTATGAATGATATAATAATTGTATTAAAAAAGGAGAAACGTGCGTTTCTTCCAAAAAGGGATGGATGAAAAAACAATTTAAAGAAGGTCTTATTTTAAAAAGCTTGATGCGAGAAGAAAGGTCTTTATAGAGTATATTCTTGCTGAAATTGCAAGATCAAAAGGTCAAAGCATAACTTTAATAAAGATTAATTCAAAGGAGCAGGCTCAAAATGCCCCAGCACCTTTTACAACCTATAGTTTTTTCCATAATGGCAAGTTTATTACCAACGAAATTTTCTCAGAAAGCAAGTTTGCGAAGTGTTTAGAAGAAATAGGAGTGTGAAAAGATGGGCGATTCTTTGGATTTTAGTAAAATTTCAATAGAATAAATTATTAGGGGGTTGCTTATAATGTGGAATGAATTATTTGGTTCTGACAGGATTCCTACTTTTGAAGATATAAGAGCTTATATTGGCGAAGCAATGCCTGTTTGGGACGAACTGGTTATATATATTGAGGAAACATATAAGGCTAAACAACAATTGGATTACAGTAAATGCTCTGCACAACCTGGATGGAACGTGAAATACAAAAAAAGCAGCAAGTCACTGTGTACACTATATCCGATGCCAAATTACTTTATTGCTTTGGTTGTAGTCGGGGCCAAAGAAGAGGATGAAGTGGAGTTAGCTATGAGGGCAGGGGTATTTTCAGAGTATGTAAAGGAATTATATCAAAAGACAGCTTTTTCGGCTATGGGTAGATGGTTGATGATAGAGGTCAAACACAAAGATATTTTAAAGGATATAAAAGCACTAATAAGCATAAGATTAACGTCAAGATAGTTAGTTATTGGAGTCTGGAGGTAAGGCTAATGAGGCTCAACCTAAATATTGGTACTACTTATAGAAATTGTATTTTTTCGCGTTAATCTTTAGACGGTAATTTCAATCAAATTACCGTCTGGATCAAGGACGCTTGAGTCGCTTTGTAAGGTGATTACCAGTCCGTGTTTTTTCATTTGTTTTTCGCTCATTCAAACATAATCCTATTATAATTTTTTATTAATTGACCGATATATCGTAATAAATGTAGAAGCAATAAAGCTACATTAGGTGATTCCTAAAAATAACTGGTTAATTTACTATTTATTTATTGTAACGGGGGGTGAGAAAAACTTTTGTTAGAAAGCTAATTGTTGTTTTTCTGGTGTGCTTTTGCAATTCAAACCTACCATATCTGTGTTGCTTATGTTTTGTTATACCAGCAAACAGGTTATGTAAATGCGTAAGCCATTACGATTACATTTTATGCAGTCGGATGTACAGATTCAGTAATCCAATTTTATTTATAAGTGAGGGTATATTATGAAGAAACACATCAGTTTTGTACATAACACGCGAATTCATATATCGAAATTTCTATGGATTATTTTAATTGCTAATTGTATCATTTTTCCGACTAATTCTTATGCTATTTCCGGGACAATAAATTTTACCGGTATTGACTGGTCTGAAACAGGAGATACCGTAACAGATGGTCAAACTGGAAGTGTTTGTGCATCAGACATTGCAGGAATTGTTATTGATATTTTTGGATCTAATGATAAAACTACTAAGATAGGTAAGTTTATTTATCTTGACTTTCAAAATGTCATTACACCTTCCGATGTGCCAAGTTACACATACAATTATATTGTTATCAAAAGCAGGGATGGCAGTAATTTTAGCCTTCAATCCATTTACATAAATAATTGCAACATGACAGAAGATGCGGTTTATGTAGAAGGAAGAAGAGATGGGTCTTCTCAAGGTACAGTTAATCTTACACTTGATGCAGGAGGTATGCCGACTCAATTCAATTCTTCTAACGGGTTGACACCATCGATTTTTCAAAATATTGATGAAGTGGTCATCTCTTCAAATACACCAAGTGCAGAGGATATAACGGCAGGAATAGGAAGCATTCAGATTGGAGATCCAGTGCTACCGACTGTTGTGTTGGCAGCTGATACAACAGGAAACAGTGTGGACAATGACCTGGAAATCACTTATGCTGCCGATGTAGCATTTGAAATTGGTATCACAGGTGTAAGCTATAACGGGAACACGTTGACTGTCAATCAATACACGGTATCTAGTGGTAAAGTGACTTTGAAACCAAGTGTTGGGGACAATACATACCTGAGGACACCAGGCACAGCAGATGTTGTGATTACAGCATCAGGTTACGGCAATTCAACAGTATCCCAAACTATCCAAGCAGGAGCGGTAGAAACACTTGAAGTGGCCACACAGCCTGTACCAGGGGCAGCAAGCGGAAATGCATTTGCAACTCAACCAGTGCTGAAGCTGAAAGACCAATACGGAAATTACTGTACAACAGGTGTTTCGGCAGCAGCAAATGTAGTGGCGACAGCAAAGAGCGGCACGGGCTCGTGGAGCATAGGAGGAACTGCAACCAAAGGGGCAGTAGCTGGGACAGCAACATTTACTGACCTGGTCTGTACGTTGACAACAACAGGAAACGGAAGTATGACTTTTACGAGCGGAATTAAGACAGTAGACAGCTCAACATTTACCATTCCACAAAATGGAGCAAAGGCACTTACAGCCGATACGACAAGCAACAGTGTGGACAATGACCTGGAGATTACCTTTGTTGCCGATGCAGCCTTTGAAAATGCCATCACAGGAGTAACCTATAACGGTAATACACTGACTGCCAATCAATACACTGTATCCAGCGGCAAGGTGACTCTGAAGCCGAGCGTTGGTGATAATACCTACCTGAGGACACCGGACACAGCAAACGTTGTGATTACAGCATCAGGTTACGGCAATTCAACAGTATCCCAAACTATCCAAGCAGGAGTGGTAGAAACACTTGAAGTGACCACACAGCCTGTGCCAGGGGGAGCAAGTGGAGATGCATTTGCAGCTCAACCAGTGGTGAAGCTGAAAGACCAATACGGAAATTACTGTACAACAGGGATTTCAGCAACGGCAAACGTAGTGGCAACAGCAAAGAGTGGGACAGGTTCATGGAGTATAGGCGGAACGACAACGAAAGCTGCAATGGCAGGAACAGCAACATTCACCGATCTGACATGTACATTGACAACAACAGGGAATGGAAACATAACCTTTACAAGCGGAATTAAGACAGTTGACAGTTCAACATTTACCATTCCTCAAAATGTGGGAAAGGCACTTACCGCAGATACAACAGGGAACAGCGTGGATAATGATTTGGAAATTACATTTGCTGCAGATGCAGCCTTTGAAAGTGCCATCACAGGGGTAAGCTATAACGGAAACACATTGACTGCCAATCAATACACGATATCCAGCGGTAAAGTTACTTTGAAGCCAAGTGTTGGGGACAATACATACCTCCAGACACCGGGTACGGCAAATGTTGTGGTTACAGCATCAGGATACGGCAACTCAA
>JAEZUI010000207.1 GCA_023421115.1 Bacillota bacterium
AAATGACGCAATTACTTGACCTGAGCATTAGAAGCTGTTGCCGAAAGCTTGATAATTTGAAGCAAAAATGCCACGGATGGCATTTTTAGCGTCTCGCGACAGGATGTCGCATAGACGCGTGCGAAAACTATCAAGCTGAGGTACGATTTTTGCGTAGCAAAATATCGTTCATCTGTCTGCCGAATGGCATCCTACAGATTCTATGCGAAGGTCACGTAATGGAGTCGTTTGACACTAAAACAATAGGCACTCCCCCTTCCTCCAGGTTCCAAAATCTCAGTCCCACCAATTTGGACAGTCAACTCAAGGGTTTTTTAGGAATGAACGAATTAAATTTTCTTAAAATGATCTACTACACTTTTAGAATATCCCCCCAAATCCGAATCCCTTGAATTTTTTCTCAGCTTATATTAATATTCAAGAGAAAGGTGATGTGACCATGATTATAAAATATACCGCTAAAAGCACCGATAATGGCAAAGCAGTAAAACATATACTAAAAACCAGAATGGAAATTTCCGAGAGACTAATAAAAATACTAAAATACCAAAGCAAAATACACCTAAACCAAAAACCTGTTTTTGTCAATGCAATCGTTACAGAAGGAGACGTTATCGAGGTAGATATTGAATATGACGAAGAGGTTGAAGACTTGTTTCCCCAAGATATTCCCATAGACATTATTTATGAGGATGATTGTCTGATTGCCATAAACAAGCCATCGGATATCGTTGTCCACCCCACATGTCTGCATCTTGACGGAACCCTTGCTAATGCCGTTGCCCATCATATGATAAAAAAAGGCATCGCCAAAAAAATTCGCCCCGTTATTAGACTTGATAGAAATACCTCCGGCATAATAATATTTGCTAAAAACTCCTTTACCCAGGAGTTTCTCATCCGTCAAATGAATAACAATACTTTTCTAAAAGAATACATAGGAATCGTAAACGGCAGAGTAGAGAACACAAAAGGCACTATCAATCTTCCCATAGAACGTAAAGACGGAAGCATAATGTTAAGGCACATTTCGCCCTCTGGTGACAAATCAGTGACACATTTTGAAACACTAGAAACCCTAAAACACACCTCTTTACTAAAGTTCCGTCTAGAAACCGGAAGAACACACCAAATAAGGGTCCACTGTCAGGCTATCGGACATCCCCTATTAGGAGATACACTATATCCCTACTTGCCCGTTTCACAACCTGAGAATATTAAAAGTCATATTGAAGAGGATAAAATAATATACGAGATAGGTAATGCTATTTCCACCACCCCAGCTACTATTACCCAAAGCACAAATTATTCCCAATCACCTGGTATAATTGAAAGACAGGCACTTCATTCCTATAGGGTAGAATTTATTCATCCAATAACCAAAAAAACTCTGCAACTGGTTGCTCCCATTCCAAAAGACATTAATAATGCTCTGGAAATATTGAGAAAATAATCGTCTAATCATTTACATCATTTAACAAAGATGTTATTATAGTATTTGTTTTCCAACATATCCAAGGCCACAAAAGCGCCCTGATAAGGATGTGTAAACATATCCGAAACTTCAATATAACTATAAACTGGAGGGAGTCTTAAGTGGAAATTCTCAAAGACAAATACACTATAACTGAACTGAGCGAACGGTTAGGAATAACCGACCATGCTTTAAGGTATTATGAAAAAGAGTTTAATATGAACGTTCCAAAAGACAGCAGAGGTAGACGTTTTTATACACCTGAATATGCTAATATCATGTTTCAGATTAAGACTATGAGAGATGATGGTCTTGAAATTAAGGCAATCAAGAAAATTCTTGAGTCTGAAAGCGTTATAAATGAACCTCCGCCTGTTGTAACAAATAATGTATTTAATACTTTAACTCCTGTTAGCCCAAACGAAAATATACTAGATATCAAGAATTTTTTTAATGAATTTGGCGAGCGGCTCACTAAAAGCTTTTCAACAGAAATAACCACTGCTAAGGAGCAGATAAATAAAGAGATCCATCAAACAAAGCTTGAACTTGGAGCTTGCATGGATAATAATCTAAGGAAAATTGAATGCAAATTGGATAAACATTTCGAGAGTATAGACCGCTCTTTGGGATTATGGCGTGAAAAAAATAAAGGTGGCTTCTTCAGCCGTCTATCTAGAGTAATGTCAAGAAAAAAATCAATTTAAAGCCCCAAATATCGGGGGCATTATGCCCCCAAAACAATTAGATGTTTTTTAAGAATAACCTTGTTCTAATCCACGGGAAATCCTAACTTCTTCATGACCTCAACTAGCTTTTTAGTATTTATAGGTTTAGAAGCGTATGCCTCACATCCCGTCTCAAAAGAATCAAATACATTTTTCACATCATTAAGAGCAGTAGTCATAATTATCTTAACCGTTTCCCTTTCTCCAATTCCCCACTTCTGCTCTAATTCCCGAATTGCTTCTAAAACTTTTATTCCATCCAACTTTGGCATCATGATATCAAGGCAGACAAGATCATAGGGCATGCCTTCTTCATACGCCAAGGAAAATGCTTCTAAAGTCTCTGACCCATCAATAGTCATATCGCATTCTCCATAACCAGATAAAAACTTGTACAAAAATTTCCTACTGGCAAAATCATCTTCTGCAATTAGTATTCTCATTTTTTGCACCTCTCTAGTAATTAATATTAATTTTATATTTCCTCACAAAGCATAGCATAAAAACTTTCAACTTTTTCAATATTGTTCCTTCGTGCCATAAGCTGTATCTTAAAGGCCAAACTCTTTACTTTGTCATTTTCCTTTCGAACACCAATATCTTTGATTAAAGATGCTGCTTTTTCAATTAACACCATATTTCCAGTTTGAATTGCATTGTGTAAATTGCCCATATACTTATCATAGCTTTTTTCACTTTCCTCTTCGAAACCTTCTTCCATACTTTCATCAGCTTCTCGATAAGCATTAATTTCACCAACATCAAATTTATCTAATTTCTGTTCTAAATTTTTTATACAGCAGTCTTCGTTAAAGTTTTCTTTACCTTCATTATTTTTAGTTGAAAGCAATACTGTAAATGTAAAAACGCTCCCTTTGTTCTTTTCGCTTTCAACAGAAATTTCTCCACTCATCATTTCAACAAGTTGCTTAGTAATAGCAAGACCTAATCCTGTACCACCATATTTTCTTGTTATAGAGCCATCTACCTGGCTAAAACTTTTAAACAGTCTTTGCAGCTCATCCTTACCAATACCTATTCCGGTATCTGATACAGTAAACTTTATCAAAACTTTATCATCAAACTGCCGGTCAACACTTGAACAAATCTTTACCCCTCCAAAATCAGTAAACTTAACAGCATTAGATATAAGATTGTTCAACACCTGTCGAAGTCTTGTCGGATCGCCTGTAACAAACCTCGGTACATCCTCCCTTATTTGGTATTTAAACTTAAGACCTTTCTCCCTGACCTTAAACAAATGCGCCTTAAAGGTATCGTCTAGAAGCTTGTAAAAATCAAATTGTATTGTATCTATAGTCATTTTTCCCGCTTCGATTTTAGAATAATCCAAAATATCATTTATAACACACAATAGCAGGTCTGCGCATGAATTGGCAATATTTAAATTTTCTCTTTGATCTTCCGAAAGTTCTGATTGCAAGGTTAAATTAGTCATTCCTATTATGCCGTTTAAAGGCGTTCTTATTTCATGACTCATGTTTGCCAAAAACTCACTTTTTGATTTACTTGCAGCTTCTGCAGCTTCTTTTGCTATTCTAAGATTTTCTGTAACCTGCCTTTTTTCAGTTATATCGGTACAAACACCTATAAATCCTGCAAAATCGTCTTCTAGACTTGAAAATGGTCTTCCTTCGTTAACTATCCATCTATATTCTCCATCTGATCTTTTTAAGCGAAACTCGATTTCATAAGGTCTGTGCTCTAAAATCGCTTTGCTGTAAATATATTCAAAGTGCTCAACATCGTCAGGATGCATATTTTCAATCCATCCTCCATTTAATTCCTCTTCCATTTTTCTACCGGTAAACCCAAGCCAAGTCTTGTTGAAATAGTTGATCACTCCATCCTTTCCAGATCTCCAGATTGAAGCAGGAAACTCTTCAAACAAAGTAATATAGAAATTTCTAGACCAATTCAGAGCCTCCTCAATCCTTTTTTTAGACGTAATATCCTCTACTAATACAAGTGCACATTCTTCGTCATCTATTATTATCGGTACTGCATTTAGGGATACCCATACAATCTCGTTCTTGTCTTCAATCCTTAACGGATAGCTAAATTCATGCCGTTGAATTTCAGTCTTGTTAATAATAATGTTGTTGATACCCCTTTGAAATTTACAATTACGGCATTCAACACTTATACCACATCCCTTATCACATAAGTTACCGCAATCTTCACTACAAGCCGAAAAATTTCTGCAACAAATCGCCTCTCCCACTCGTTTGCCGATAACACATTCTGTTGCCTTATGTAATATATTTGCAAACGAAGCATTTGCCTTTTTAATATATCTATGTCTGTCCACAATTAACATGCCTACCGGCGCAGTATCAAATATAGTTTGAAGTTTTTTCTGCTCAGTAGCGAGCTTATCTTCATACTTCTTTCTTTCGGTTATATCCTCTGAAATACCCAACCAGTTTGTAATAATTCCTTCTGTGTTTCTTATGGCAGTAACAGCCGCTAATTGCCATGTAATTTGAGCATTTTTCTTTCTTAAATTGAATTCTCCATGCCATTCGATGTTTTTTTCCACATTTCCTAAATCAATAGCCTCTTTCTTATTTACAAAGTATGTAAAGCCTTTTTCTTTTATTTCATCAAGAGTATATCCTGATACCTCTATAAATTTTGGGTTTGCATATTCTACATGCCCTTCTGCATCTGCTACCAATACTAAACTCGGGCTTTGCTCTACAACCATAGATAGTTTTCGAAGCTCCTCCTCACTACTTTTGATCCTTGTAATATCTCTAAAAACTACAACCACTCCAATTACATTATCTTCAATATCTTTAATTGGAGCAGAACTTGCAGATACATACATTTCTTTGCCTTCCTTTGAGAACAAAACAGTATTTTTTTTAAGTCCTAAAGAGCATCCCTCTGTCATTACTCTTTCAAAAGGACTCTGAGCACGCTCACCTGTAATTTTATCAAATATATTAAAAACTATATCCAAAGACTTTCCGATAGCTTCTGTGCTATTCCATTGTGTTATATCAATGGCAGCCTTATTTATCATTATTATTTTTCCATGTTGATCGGTAGTAATAACTCCATCGCCTATACTTTCAATAGTTATCGATAAACGTTCCATTTCTTTTAGCTGTTCCCGTTTAAAGCAATCCTCTTTCCTTTTCTTCTCAATAGAAGTTAGTTCTTTATATACAACCAATCCCAAATAGGTCAAATCCTCTTTAAAACAATAACTGTCAAAACCTGACTTTAAAATATTAAAAACATTATAATAGTTATTTTTACTTAGAATAGCAACAAAAGGAATATTTCCAACAAATTGATTGCATATTGAAAGAATTTCCTGATATGAAACATCAGAATCCACATCAAATATAACCATGTCATATTCATTAAGCTTGATGGATGTTCTAAAAGCAGAAACACTGTTCACACTTTTTATGGAAAACTCAAAATCTGTTTGTTTTAATACATTATCAACTATATCTGCTAATTTAACATCCAATCCAACTAACAAAAGCTTTTTACCCAAAATGCCACCCCATCTTCACTTAGGCCATTTCAAAAAATAATCGATACAACATTTTGGTCACAAAGCCCGTAATGAAAGCTTAAAAGCTTTCAAACAGAAGAGCATTATTTTGCAGTGCAAAAAATGTAAATCAATTTTTTTGAAATGGCAATTGCAAAGTTTTTTTGGAATCACCTTATCTAAAGCATTGAAAATACAGTTTGTGAAACAGAATCTAACGAAACTTGCCTCTCAACTGCACCAATATCGTAAGCTACTTTTGGCATTCCATATACAACACAAGACTGCTCATCTTGTCCTATAGTGCGTGCACCACTTCGCCTCATAGACAACAAGCCTTTTGCGCCATCTCCGCCCATACCTGTAAGTATTATACCTATGGCATTTCGTCCTGCTGCCTTTGCAACAGACTCAAACAAAACATCTACCGAAGGACAATGTCCATTTACCTTTTCACCTTTATAGCATTCAACAATGTAAATGCCACCAACCTTTTTTATTCTCATCTGAAAATCTCCAGGTGCTATGAGTACTCTTCCTGGTAAAACTCTATCTCCGTTTTCAGCCTCTTTCACTTCCATTAAGCATGAATTATTCAATCTTTCAGAATACATTCTTGTAAAAACCGGTGGCATATGCTGTACAACAACTGTTCCCGGAATATCTCTCGGCATGGTTTTTAATACACTGTAGATAGCTTCCGTTCCTCCTGTTGATGCGCCTATAGCAAGTATCTTAGCTGTTTCATGCCTTTCATTCATTACGATTTCTTTATTAGCCTTTGCCTCAGTCTTCCACTTTCCAACTTTTGCAGTGGAAGCGATTTTAACCTTAATTATAAGCTCATTTATAAACGACTGCATACCCACTTGACTTCTCATGTTCGGTTTTGTAACAAAATCAACGGCTCCTGCATTTAAAGCATCAAACACATTGTCACTTACAGCACTTACAACTACAACAGGAATCGGATATTGAGGCATTAGCCGCTTTAAAAACTCAATTCCATTCATCTTAGGCATCTCAACATCTAGCGTCATAACATCAGGTTCAAATTCTAAAATTTTATCCCTTGCACTGTATGGATCAAATGCAGTACCAACAACTTCAATTGCAGAATCCTGAGCAATTCCCTTAGCAAGTGTTTCTCTAAAAAGAAGGGAATCGTCAACTATCAACACTCTAATCTTTCTCTTGAAACTTGTTTTGTTATGTTCCATGTCAACTATTCCTTTCTATACACTGCCGGCATTATGTATTTGTATTTTGTTTCTTCCCGATTTAAGGATTCTGAATGCCCAATAAAGAGATATCCACCCTGTTCAGTATGCTCATAGAACCTATTGATTAAGTCCCTTTTTGTAGCTGCATCAAAGTATATCATTACGTTTCTGCAAAATATAATGTGAAACTTTTTCTTGAAAGGTAAAGTTATATTCATAAGATTAAATATTCTGAATACTACTTCATTTTTAATACTATCTACAACTACACTGTTTTCATTGTCAAACCTTTTAAAATACATATTCCTCCATAGCTTAGGAACATTCTCTACACTTTCATTGGAATAAACACCGGTCTTTGCTTCATTAAGCACTTTTGTAGATATATCAGTTGCCAATATTTTTGTATCCCAAAGCACTTTTTCATTACCAAAATAATCTGCAATAATCATAGCAAGAGTATAGGGTTCTTCTCCTGATGAACATCCAGCGCTCCAAACTCTCAGATCCTTAGTGTTTTTCAGTTGATTATGCCAATATGGAAGCGCATTAGTTTTGAAGTATTGAAAATGCTCCGGTTCCCTCATAAAATACGTATGATTGGTAGTGATCTTACTAATGAGCGTTCTTACAGCTTCACCGCTTTTGTCTTCCATCACATAATCAATGTACTGTGAAAAACTGCCAAAAGTCTTTTCGATTAATATATTTTGAAGTCGACCAACAACTAAAGCCTTTTTTTTCTCGCTTAAGTTTATCCCATAATTCGCCTTTATATAATCTGAAAGCTTGTGAAACTCTTTATCTGTAATAGTCAGCATAGTATTCACCACATCTACCTTTATTGAGAAATTTTAACCAAACTATCGCAATCTTCATCACTTAGTAGTTTGCTGCAATCCAACAAAAGTTTTACTTCATCGCCCACTTTTCCTATTCCTTTGATATACTTGTTGTTAAACCCTGTATTTGCATCAGGTGGAGGTACAATATCGCTCTCTGTTATTGATGTAACTTCTGAAACACTGTCTACAATAAGACCAACAGATATATCTTCTATATCTACAACCACGATACATGTCCTATCATTATACTCTTTAGGTTCTTTTCTAAACCTCAACCTTACATCTAATACAGGAATTATCTTCCCTCTAAGGTTAATTATGCCTTTAATGTAATCCGGAAGTTCAGGAACTTCGGTTATTTTTTGTATATTTATTATTTCAGTTACGTACTTAATCTCAATACCGTATACTTCTTTTCCTATTGCAAAGGTCAAAAATCTTCCTTTCTGTGTATCTTCAATGAGTTCTTGCACTTCACTTAATACTTCACTCATTAATATCCCTCCAGTTTTTTATTTAGGTGATTATTGGATTATTTCATCAATATCAAGTATAAGACTTATATCTCCGTCGCCTAAAAGAGTACATCCTGCTATTCCGCTTACCTTTTTAATATATTTAGGTAATGCTTTCACAACAACCTGTTGTTCACCCAAAAGTGCATCAGCAAAAATACACCTTCTCTTGCCTTCACTTTCAAGCATAATCATAATACCCTCACCAAAATCTGTAACCTCAGTGTTAATCCTAAAACGTCTGTGTAGCCTTACAACTGGATAACAATCTCCTCTTACCATTATCATTTCATTTCCCATCTCATCTTCAATTACTGCCTCATTCTTTACTCTAAAAGACTCTAATATTGCCACAGTGGGAATTGTGTACTTGTTACATCCAACTGCTATAATCATTCCATCTATAATTGCCAAAGTCAGCGGGAATTTAATTAAAAATGTTGTTCCCTCACCAGGCGTACTATCTATATGCACCGAACCGCCAACCATTTCAATATTTTTTGTCACTATATCCATTCCCACTCCACGTCCAGAAAATTCTGTAACATTTTCTTTTGTAGAGAATCCCGGCAAAAAAATGAAGGAATATATCTCACGGTCTGTCAGTTCTGTTTCCGGTTTATGTATAAGACCGTTTACTCTTGCTCTTTCTAAAATTTTTTCTCTATTCAAACCTCTTCCGTCATCTTTTACAATTATCCACACTTCTCCACCGGCATTTCTTGCTTCTAAAACCAGTTTACCTGTTGGAGCTTTGCCTTTTTCCAGTCGCTCATCTGCCCTTTCTATCCCGTGATCTAACGAATTCCTTATTAAATGTATCAAAGGATCTGTTATACGTTCTATTATGTTCTTGTCAACTTCCGTTTCTTCTCCGATTATTTCAAGCTCAACCGATTTATCTAGCTTTTTACTCATATCCCGGACTATTCTGTTCATCTTCTGAAACGTCATTGACAAAGGTACCATACGTATAGACATTACAATATCCTGAAGCTCACTGGTTATTTTATTAAGCTGCCTTGCCGCCTTGTTAAAGTTATTTAAGGAAAGCCCCTTCAAATCAGGATTTTGAGTAACCATTGCTTCTGAAATAACCAATTCACCTACCAAATCCATAAGCATGTCCAACTTAGCTATATTAACACTTATAACACTCTGTTTTCCTACGGTTTTTAACTGTTCCTTCACATTTTCCTGTGAAGCTTTGCTTAATTCGGACTTTTTATCAAAATCCTTCATTTGCTCCTCATCAATATCATCAAGTACAATATTCTTTTTCTCACTAATAGACTGTGCTTCCTTTTCTTCTATATTTCCCTCTTTATCCTCAACAAATTCAAACCCTTCTAAAGCATCATCCGTTAAGAAAACTTGCAAATCCTTTAAAAGAACAGTATGATAAAGTCTTTCTTTAACCTCATCTAATCCTAAATCAGTTTTAAAAACCACTTTAAATCCATTCTCTCTTATTAGCTGAACACTATCACTATTTTCCATAACGTCTTCCGGAACATAATTTACTATTTCTGCTATACTCTCTAAATCATGAATTACAGAAAAAGCTCTTATGTTCTCCATTTCACAGCCATCTTCAAAAAATATGACTGCCTCATATTTGTTTGTCATAAGGTTTTGAACACTTCTACTTGAGCTTATATAGTACTTTTGGTTCACATTCTCATGTGCATCTTTAATTGCTTCTTTTTTTGCTCCATATTTCGTATTATTAGAAGAAGGGTTTGAATTCTTTAAATCCTCAAGATATTTTAAGACCTTTGCTTTCAATTGTTCTGAATTTCCATCAGATTCGAGGCCGTTTTCAACCTTTGCTGTTTCAGATTTTATAAAGTCTACGCCTTCAAATACAATGTCTATTATTTTTGAAAATTCAACATTTTCAGGTCTTTCCTCTCTTAAGTAGAAAAACAGATCCTCCATTGAATGAGCCAACGTTGAAATACTGTCGAATAACATCATTGCTGAAGAACCTTTAATAGTATGCATAATTCTAAAAATTTCATTAATTGAAGCTTCAAATCCACTTCCCTTTTCAGAACTTAAAAGTGCCTGCTCTAATTGATCTATCAACTGATAAGTTTCAAATATAAACATCTCAAGCATAGGTTCACGATCCATATTTTCGGCCAAAACATATCACCTCAATTAAATTATTGATTCCTCTGCTAAGGACCTCTAGAGCTTTGCTAAAGTTTCAATAACATAATCTTCCTTAAAAGGTTTTACAATAAATCCCTTGGCTCCAGATATAATAGCTTCCTTTACAAAACATTCCTGACCCATTGAAGATATCATAATTATTTTTGCATTAGGGTCAAATTCTTTTATCATTTGTACAGCTTTGATTCCGTCACAAATAGGCATTGTTATATCCATTGTAACAATATCTGGGTTCATTTCCTTATACTTATTTACAGCAACCAAACCGTTTTCTGCTTCGCCTACTACCTCGAAACCATTTCTCTCAAGCATCATTCTCAAGGAAGTTCTCATAAATGTTGCATCATCAGCAACAAGAACTTTTTTCATATTTTTCACACTCCAATGCAAAATATATTTTCAATTATTCATCGGTAAAAAACAGGATTTTCTAAATAGAAATTTTTTGTTTGAAGTTTTTTGAAACTTTTATTATACTTATATAAGGTATTTCCATTATGATTTGCTGAGTATTTTGTGCTGTTTTATAGGTATTTTTATAAATAGACTAAAATAATTTCTATAGAGGTATTAGTTTATGCTAAATTTTCTTGGAATTGGTAGTGCATTCAACACAGTTTTGGGTAATACCAGTGCATTTATTAAAAATAAATCCAGCTTTCTTCTAATTGACTGTGGCAGCACAGTATTTAACAGAATACAAAAACTTGATTTGCTAGCTGACATAAGTGACTTATATATAGTTATAACACATACACATCCTGATCATGTAGGGAGTCTTGGAGAACTAATATTTTATTCTCACTATATTTTAAACCATAAGCCTAAAATATTTTTTCCAAATACTTCTCTTTTGGGTTCGATACTTACCAATATGGGTGTTGATACTGAATTTTACGAACTAATTTCAAAACCTTGTGCCAAAATATTTGATGAATACCTAGATACTGTTGACTTAACTTTTATACAATCCTCCCATGTAAAAAAAATACCTTCATATGGTATAATACTAAAATATGACGGAAATACAATTTACTATAGCGGGGATTCAAATGAAATACCTATATCAATTTTGGAAAGCCTTGAAAATGGATATATAGATATTTTGTTCCAAGACACTTGCGGTCTAGATTATGAAGGCAATCCCCACTTATACCTTAATAAACTTGCAGAATACATCAAACCATCCCTTAGATCTAAAATATATTGCATGCATATTGATCAAAATTTTGAAAAAACTAAAGCCCTTCATTTAGGATTTAATGTTACCGAATTGGTTAAAGATTTATAGGAAAAGGCATTTTAAAAGAATCACCTTTTTAAAAGAACTGTTGTAAAATATAAATCAGTCAAGATAAATTTTACAACAGTTCTTTTTTGAATTCCAAATATTCTTTTTAATAGTAAAAAAGCTCAAAGGCCATTTCGAAAAATAACCTAATTTGCTATTTTCATTTCAAGCCTTAACTTATCTGCTACCATTGCAATAAACTCAGAATTTGTTGGCTTGCCCTTTCCAAGATTGACGGTATATCCAAATAACGAATCTATTGTATCTACCTGTCCTCGACTCCAAGCAACTTCTATGGCATGTCTAATAGCCCTCTCAACCCTGCTAGGAGTTGTATTATATTCTCTTGCTATAGAAGGATACAATAGCTTTGTAATTGAGTTGATTACATCAAGATCTTTAACAACCATCATAATGGCATCCCTTAAATATTGGTACCCCTTTATATGAGCCGGGACACCGATTTCATGCATAATACTTGTAACTTCGACTTCAAGATTTCTTGGTTCAGCTGGTTGATAAGACTGTCTAAATTCGTGTCCATAATCCGACCTTATTACATTAGATTGAGTGACATTTTTAAGCTGACGAATTCTAGAAACTAAAACATCCATGTCAAAAGGCTTTACAACATAGTATTCAGCTCCTAAAGCTAAAGCTCTTTGAGTAATTTTGTCCTGTCCCACAGCAGATAGTATTATAAATAATGGCCTTTTACTGATGGGTGTAGAACCAATTTTTTCCAATACTCCCAAACCATCTAAATGAGGCATAATAATATCTAAAATAGCTATATCAGGCATTTTTGACGTAATAAGCTCAAAAGCCTCTATTCCGTCTCTAGCTACCCCAACAACTTCAATATCACTTTGGTTGTTAAGATATTCATAAAGTATATCACCAAATTCCCTGTTGTCATCTGCAATAACTACCTGTATTTTTTTTGAAGACAATTTACTTTCCCCCTTAACTTTTGTAGAAACTAACTACATTTCATAATTATATTATATTTTCCATTCGACAAAATTACAAGGACTAATATGCTATTTTTTAACATATTTATAATTCCGTATCCAAAATCAAGTACTAATTTATACTTTAAAAGGCTTGCTATAACTGAGTTTTCTTTCTTTTAGAATCAATTTAATTGTAGTTTTACAGCTTAAAAATTTCCCGAAAATCCAACGAATTTCCGGGAAATAATTTTCACGATGCATTATCAAGAGAATATTGCTGGCTATCAACAGCATTTTTTAGCATATTTTCGATAAATATTCCGTATCCTCTTGTAGGATCATTTACAAGCACATGCGTTACTGCTCCTACTAACTTACCATTTTGAATAATAGGGCTTCCTGACATTCCCTGAACTATTCCACCGGTTTTTTCTAAGAGCTCATTGTCCTTTATTTTGATAACCATTCCTTTTTGCTTGTTTGAAGGTTTTTGGGAAATTTTTTGGATTTCTATTTCGTACTCTTCTATGGTTTTTCCATCAATATTTGCTAATATTACAGCATTGCCAAGTTCTACTTCATTCCTTAAGCCCACAGGATACAATTTATTAGGGAACTTAAAAAGCATATCCTTGTTTAGTGTTCCATATATACCATAAGGACTGTTTTTTCTGATAATCCCTAATTCTCTACGTTCTTCAATAAGCACCCCTTTTAATTCCCCGGGATTTCCAGATCTCCCTTTAATAATTGTTAAGATATTAGATTCAACAATTTCTCCATTTTCAACCGGCATAAGTGCACCTGTATCTATATCGGTAATTCCGTGACCTAAAGCCCCAAAGGCATTGTTCTTGGGATCATAAAAGGTTAATGTTCCAATTCCTGCCGTACTGTCCCTCACCCACATTCCCAAATGATACTTATTGTCTTCAACAGACTTTATGGGTTTTATTGATACAACATAAGTTTTACTGTCTCTCTTATATTTTACTTTAATGTCTTCCCCATCACTTACGTCTATTTCTTTTATCAAAGCCTCTGTACTATTAATATGCTTTCCGTTCACTGCAATGATCAAATCACCTGCCTTTATTCCTGCATTTTTTGCAGGTAATTCTTTTTTCCCTTCAAGAGTTTCGATATCTGACATCCCGACTACAAGGATACCTTCAATTTTAAGCTTAACTCCTATTGTATTTCCACAGGCAACAACTTCGCGATAC
>JAEZUI010000248.1 GCA_023421115.1 Bacillota bacterium
GGACAGATAACAGCAAAGCCTTCATCGAACGAAATTATGGTGGAAAATCCCTGCATGAACAGTCTCATGGAGAAAGCTTTTTAGCTCTTGCGCTCAACCGTTTTCACGGAAATAGTATCTTTTTCCTGGACGAGCCTGAAGCAGCACTTTCCCCTTCGAGGCAAATGACACTATTAGCACGTATCCATGATCTTGTAAAAGATAATTGCCAGTTTATCGTTGCTACTCACTCTCCTATTTTAATGTCCTATCCTAATGCCGAAATTGTGGAACTAACAGAGCAGGGTGCACGAGTCACCCCCTATAAGGAAACTGAACACTACACCCTTACCAAAAATTTTTTAGATAATACAGAAAGAATGCTTCACTATTTGCTGGAGGAAGAATAATAACTAATTTGTAATCTTTTTATAAGTCTGCAGAGGTTGTTTTATTAACAAGGACATTTTGTAAATGCCCTTTGTAGTTATATTTTATTGACATTCTATTTCTCATCGTTGTAATAAATAATTTTGCAATATTAGGATCAAACTGACTGCCTGAATTTTTTTCCAGTTCCTCGAAAGCCTGCTCAATTGTTAAGCTTTTCCTGTATGGTCGTTCAGAAATCATGGCATCGAAAGAGTCAGCCACACACAATATTCGTGCTCCAAGACTAATTTCTTCACCTTTAAGACCATCAGGGTAACCGTTGCCATCATATCTTTCGTGGTGATGTTTAACATAATCGATGATATTATTGTCAATACCTGATAAAGGCTCTAATATAATTGCACTATGTACAGGGTGAAGTCGTACCAATTCAAATTCCTCTTCGGTTAATCTCCCGATTTTATTGAGGATTGTCTTTGGCAATTCGATTTTACCTATATCGTGTAATAACCCTGCATGCAAAAGTGTTTGAATTTCATTTATGTTAAGCCCCATGGCTTCACCTATCATGACTGCATATGAAGATACTCGTTCGCAATGACCAAAGGTATATTTATCCTTTGCAACGATTGTACTGAGCAAACCCTTGAACATCCCGACGAGTTGTTGTTGATCCGGTTTAATATTTTTACGTATTTGCAGCATAATGTCCTGATAAAAGTTGACTTTGTCTTCACCCTTATTTTTAGCTTGGTAAAGAGCAATTTTTGCTTCGGATATCAATGCTTCTTTGTTGTTTGAAATATTGGGGAATTCAGATAAGCCTATGGAAAATGTTATATTGCTTGAAATACTATCTGTATAATACTCGGTTTTTAATTTTGAATAACTTGCATAAATATTCTTAGCGGTATACTCTAAAGACTGTATGTCTTTGTTTATTAACAATAGTGCAAATTCATCGCCGCCAAATCTATATATTTTACACTCAGGACCAACGATTTTCTTTAATATGAAGGCAGTGTTTATTAATATGTTGTCTCCAAAATGGTGGCCATATAAATCATTATACATTTCAAAATTATCAATATCTATCAAAAGCAATCCAATTGAATTATTATTTTTAGCTGAATTTTTCATTTCATTTTCTAAAGTATTATGAAAATGTCTTTGATTGAAAACGCCGGTAAGGTCATCAGTAATTGCATGCCTTTCCAACTCAATTCTTTGTCTTGTATGTTTAAGCGAAATTGAACCTATTATGATAATTATGAAAATTTTAAAAACTGTAAAACTTAAAGCAACCACAAAATTACTTAGACCGTTCATATAATAAAAGATGCTTATTGCAATTATATCTTTTATTGAAAATAATAGAGAAACTATAATCCCTACCATTCCAAAACGAAAAGCAAAATAGACTGCGATAAAGGCCAAAATCTGACTTATATAGGCTTGAAAACTCTCTGGTGTGAATAACATAACAATGCTTAAAAATGTAATTGTTATAATGCTAACTAAAAATTCAATAATTTTTGATTTAGAGTTTAGATACTCATTTTTAAATTTTTTGAGAAATTTAAAGCCGAAAGAGTAGTCCATCTAAAATCACCCTTTCCATTAAAGGGATAAAATCCTATTATTAATAGTTAAAATTGATAAAAAGAATCATGATTGGATGCAAAAAATAGAATGCATATAAGAAAAATGTCATATACTTATATATTATACCTTTTATGAAATAAAGTCAAATAAGAAATATGCGCACTCAATAATATTTAAAATAAAGTCATTTGTTCTATTTGTAAAGCTTCTTCGTACGTATGAAGATATTTGAATATTTCATCATTATTGTGAGCTATGCCGTATTTCTCACATTCGCGGTGAAAAATCTCCATTAGTTTTTTGTTATTATCACTTTTCAATTCATAGCTAAAACCATATTTTATTTGATATGTTTGCCTTAAACCCGGAAAATGTTTATCAAGGTTTTTATAAAAGTATTCTCTATTCCCATCCCTCAAAGTTAACCCCATTCCAAAACAGATTATTCCAAACACTTCAGCATCAATGCAATAATCAAGTATTCCTCTTATATTTTCCTCCGTATCATTTATAAATGGCAAAATCGGATCGAGCCATACCACAGTGGGAATCCCATTGTCCCTCATTATTTTCAGAACTTCGTAACGCTCTTTTGTTGTACATACTGCAGGCTCAATTATTTTACACAGGTTCTCATCATATGTTGTCAAAGTCATCTGAACAACACATTTCGATTTGTCGTTTATACTTTTTAACAAATCCAAATCCCTTAGTATTCCATCAGATTTCGTCTGGATACAAAGCCCAAAGCTGTACCTATCAATAATTTCAAGACATTTCCGTGTGTTGCCCAGTTCAACTTCAATGTGCATATATGGATCACACATGGAACCTGTTCCTATCATACATTTTTTGCGTTTCTTCCTAAGGGTATCTTCCAGAAGCTCTAGAGCATTTATTTTTACCTCTATATCCTCAAAATCATGGTCCATATTGTAGCACTTGCTTCTGCTGTCGCAATAAATGCAACCATGGGTACATCCTCGATATATATTCATTCCGTTATTGGCAGATAAAATCGCCTTTACCTCTTTGTAGTGCATATCGCCCATCCTCACTGCTTTTGGTAGAATTCCAAAAGTTTACTTGCCCTATCGGCAATAATATCCCTGATATGCTGAGGCTCCAAAACATCCACATAACTTCCGAATGAAAGTAAATACCCATAAACCCATTCATCCTCAGGGAATTGAACTTCAACTGTACAAGTTCCATCGCTATTTCTCACTATCATCTCATCATCAAAATCATCATATATCCTGTATAAAGCCTGTGAATAAAACTTCAGCTTCAAGGCTACCAAAGGACGAATACTCTCAGTTTTATCACTCCGACTATTATCTGAATACTGTATTCGTTCGAATCCTAAGTTTGTTACCTTAACCTTCTTTATTCTTGATATCCTAAAAATTCTGAAATCGTTTTTTGTGTTGCAATATCCCCACAGATACCAAGCTTGTCCCTTGAAGACTAGCCTCATCGGTTCCATCAGCCTTGATGTCTTTTCGCCTGTAGAGTTGATATAGTCAAAAGAAATCCTTTTTCTATCCAGAATTGCTTTCTTGATTTCGATAAATTTGTTATATTCGTTGGGTCTGCTTGCCCAGGGAGAAAAGTCAATATGAACCCAGTCCGCTGCTTCGCAATGTTTAAACACTGCACCTATTTTATCGAGAATCACATCGATTTCAGGATATTTTGTGGCTTGTAGTGTTTTCAATGCCAACAACAAACTTTCACTTTCCTGCTCTGATATTAATGCTTTATTCAGGGAATAATTTTCGAGAAGGGAAACCCCGCCTCCTTTCCCTCTATTCGTGAAAACCGGTACACCCGCAGAGGATAGAACGTCAACATCCCTGTAAATTGTTCTGGTTGACACCTCAAACCTTTGAGCCAATTCCTTTGCTTTGACTGTTCCTCTGTTTAATAAAAGAATTGTTATTTCAAGTAATCTGTTTATTTTCAATATCATCACCAATACAATTATATACCAATAATATGACAACATATAGTCATATTTAAAAAATTCAATTCTTTAATCTGGATTATCCAAACAACTATAGCGTCCGCAAAAACAAAGATTTCTCTGAAAACAGATAATCACTCGTAACTTAGGTATTTTCTAGATGTTTATCATTTAACGTTTGAAATTTATGTGATAACTCAACACTTTGTACAGATATTTCTGTAACAACAATCAAGGCACTTGCTCCTTTGCTTTGTCGCTTGAGGATAATATCCCTCCATAATGTTGCGATACTCCTCAATGTAATCCAAAACTCTAGCTTTATCCTCCTGAGTTATTTCAATCTCAACCAATCGGTTTTCTTCCCTGCAATAGACCAAATACCCTTTATTAACTACTTTTTCATAGACTTCTTCAATCATTAAGGCATATAGAATCATCTGGTTCTTATACGTTTTAAAAAGCCTCTCATCATATACAGCATATTTATAATCTAACGGAGCCATTGTCCCATCTTCAAGCTCATGTATTTCATCCGCCTTACCTCTAACTCCATATTTTTCCGATACCAAATTGACACCAATCCTCTTGCCGCAAGAACCAATCTTTTTAGGCAAATAATCTCTATTCTGCCCCTCTCTCTTCTCATGTATTTCCCTACCCATCATAACTTTAAAGCGCTTTTCCTCATTTTGACTTATCCCCAGGCACTTCATGTAATAAGTAAACCTTTTGCAATACAAAAACTCAATTATATCCGAAGGTGTTATATAATACTGATTCTCATTAAAAGAATTTTGAGATAATTTCATCCGTAACCAACTCCTTGTCAAAGGCCTGTCCCAACAAACCAGCCTTGTTCAATTCAGCCTTACTCATCGGGAATAAATATACCGAATCCTTGTCCTTATTAATCATACTGTTTAGCTCTAATTTCAGTTCATCAAATTTGTTATCTTCTAAATCGCCTAAAAACACACTCTTTTGAACACGATAAAGCCCAACATTTTTGCATTTTCTAATAATATTATTCCTGGTCTTATTTGAGATAATGTCGTATATTACCCAAGCGAGCACCTTATCTCCTCCTTCAGTATCCTGTTTGCTATTTGATGACAATCATACTGAATAATGTTTGCAAATTCAATCCGTCGTCCCCGGTAATTCATTTTTACTTCCAACTCTTTGTTATACTCGCCTATCAACAATTTTTTACCTTCTTTATTGAGATAGTACCCCTCTTCAACCCTGTCAAAAAACTCATCTTCCACTTTTTTAGTACTGAACAAACGGAAAACAATTTCATCCATATATCCTCTATACATCTCAACAAGATCAAAAACCAACGCCTTTTTGTTGTAATTATCAGTATGCATTATGCCTATATATGGGTCTAACCCTGCTATAATGCAAGCTCTTTCCACACTGGAATACAATATTCCATAGGAATAGTTCAACATGCAATTAAATTGATCCAAGGCAGGATTACGGCTTCTACCCTCAAAACAATACTTCTCCGGAATAAGCTTTCCAAGTGCCTCAAAATATACTCTTCCGGCAGTTCCTTCATATCCAAGTATTGAGCCTCTGACACTGTCAACTGTTTCATTGGAAGGAATTGATTTTATATTTTCCTTTTGCTTCTGTATCTTTTCTAAAGCATCTTTGATTATTTCACGACGCTCCTCATCCCGCCGGTTAGCAGCCAATTTATTGAGCACTCGGATTTGGTTATCCATTTTTTCAACCAACCACTCTTTTACAAGCAATAGACCAAAAGAATTCTCTTGAAGGAATAACTGCTTTCTTCTAATTGTAGTTATGCTTCCAAGTTTTGAATGCCATACCCTTCCCATAGGCTGTCCAGTGCCTTTGAGAAATATTATATCAATGTTGTTTTCCAGAGCCAGTTCAATTGCATCAGTAGTTAGAGCTGCATGTGTTGTAATCATAATCTGATCAACTTTAACAGCTGCGAACTCCTTCTTTTCCTTTTCCTCTTGGATAAGAAAGCATTCTCCCCTTCTGCAAAGATAAAGGCCTGGGGTGTTTAGTACAAGTTTCATTTTGCACCTCCTAGTTTCTTAGTTCATTTCAGTTTAAGCCTTGTTTTAGTGGAAGTTTCAGTGCAACACAATTGAGAAAATTCGCTTGCATTTAAGGTTCTGCGATTTTGATACCTATATGAAGGGAATACCTGATGTTTTAGTGTCAAACGACTCCATTACGTGACCTTCGCATAGAATCTGTAAGCCTCGGCTTGATAATTTTCGCACGCGTCTATGGGACCTCCTGTCCCAGACGCTAAAAATGCCATCCGTGGCATTTTTACTTCAAATTATCAAGCCATCGGCAACAGATTCTAATGCTCAAGTCAAGTAATTACGTCATTTGACACTAAAACAGGTTTACACTCTAATTAGGTTTATTTTTCGCTGTTTTATTGTTGTAGCTTTTTTAATATAAATTTTACATATCCTAGATTTTTACAAGGTTTTGTAATTGAACAAAGCTATTATTGATGTATGTGTAGGGTATTTCAATCCTTGTTTTACTGGAAGTCTCACTGCAACGAGTAAGGGATTTTCTTGACAAAACCTTTGCGTCAATGTTTCAATCCTTGTTTTACTGGAAGTCTCACTGCAACAAATACGCCCTCTATCGAGTACGTGAAATCAGACAGGTTTCAATCCTTGTTTTACTGGAAGTCTCACTGCAACTTTTTTGCTAAAGATTTATGTTTCTTTCTTGATTTGGTTTCAATCCTTGTTTTACTGGAAGTCTCACTGCAACTCAAAAATCAATAATTGATCAATGGAATGCTTGCTAGTTTCAATCCTTGTTTTACTGGAAGTCTCACTGCAACAAGCTTATACAAATAATTCTGAATTACAAGCAGCAATGTTTCAATCCTTGTTTTACTGGAAGTCTCACTGCAACGCTTTGTCAATTGGTCAAAAACTTCTCCCCTACGTCATGTTTCAATCCTTGTTTTACTGGAAGTCTCACTGCAACTTTGATAAAAGAACTCACCAACCTAACCGGGTGGATGTTTCAATCCTTGTTTTACTGGAAGTCTCACTGCAACAGCCCTCAAAGCTCAACCCCTTTATAATTAAGCTTTACAAGCCTTTTTTGACAGAACTTTTTTGAATACTTTCTATAGTAAATCACTATATTATTGTCTGTTTTTATGCTTTTTTGAGTTATCAACACAAGCTTACACCTCTTTATTCTCAACACTTACAAACCTATCATATAAAATTAATCTATAATTTCGAAACCACAATTTTCCATTTAATCCATCTCATTTATACAGTACTATCAATCTATAATCCACATTTGTTTATTGGGGATAGCAATTTTAGAAAAACAGGCTATTCAGCCTGCAATTCTATTTCCTTCTTTATTTTTAAAACCTCTTCTTTAGTAAGTCCAGTTAATCTAACTATAAGGTCAATATCCATTTTTTCCTTTAGCATGTTTGTAGCCACTTCTGCTTTTGCTTCTGCTTTTGCTTCCATTTTCACTTCTTTTTTCACTACTGGATCGAATAATGTAGTTACCATGTTCTCAACCTCCTTGCCAATATCTGAATACTCACCATACTTTTTATACAAATACTCTGATATATTCGCTAATACTTTTAGTATTTTCTCTAGATCTACACATATTATTTCTTCACCATTATACAATTCTTCAAGTATTTTTATAGTATTCTCTATAACAACTATTAGGCCCTTGAATTCCTCATTAATTAATCTGGCTTTATCTTCATAACTTATGCTACTATCATATATAGACTTTATCTTTTTTCTTGACTTAAATACCTGTAATGGCAAAAGCGCATACATTTTTTTATCTTTTAAGTCCTCTGCTGAGTACTTCCAATACTTCATCACCGGTACACTAAACCTTATTTCCTGTTCATAAGGTAATCTCAATTTAAAATAGATTTCATCTTTTATGTTTTTGTTTTCTTCTAAAAAAATCACCAACTGCTTAGGATAAAAAAGCGTTATTTCCTCATTCTCTTCATACCCTGCTCGTTCAACCGCTTTCTCAAAACCATATCTGAACATTCTTATTGCCATTGAATTATCATTTAAAGTCTGAAATTCTATGTGATAACTAAAAGTACTTTCATTAGCTCTCACCGTTATAAACATATCACCAAATAATCTTTCAAAATCGTCATCTACAAACTCACTGTTCGAATATTCGATACTAACCTTCCTGTAATCATAATTTTCATCAAACAACCCATTTAAAAGATTTATCATAACTTTCTTAGATAATTTAAAAAGCACCTTCATTATCTGGTCAAGTTTGATTTTTTCCTTTGTAGCTATCTTGCTCATATTTCTATCTCCTAATTCATTACTCATATAAATTGTATCATATAAAGAGTATCTCGACAATAAATTAGAAGTTTCAAAAAAATTAGTTTCTATAGTTAAAACAAATTTTCTTATTCCTAAAGCTTGATAAATTCGCATCCTGAAAACATATCGTCCTTGTCAATTTCCTCAATATTGCATAACAAATTCATATACTCTTCAACTACTTCTTTAAACTCACTGTATTTTTTCCTGTCAATAAATTCATAACCATGGGCAAAAATACTCTTATTTCTGGCTTCTACCTTGTTCCCCAATCTGTTTATACT
Source organism: Bacillota bacterium (assembly GCA_023421115.1). Taxonomy (GTDB): domain Bacteria; phylum Bacillota; class Clostridia; order Acetivibrionales; family Acetivibrionaceae; genus Acetivibrio. Next base: position 8,616 of record JAEZUI010000248.1, read on the forward strand.
ATCAATTTCCTTTCCTGGCTTTTTAACTCTCATTATCTCATCCCCAACCGCTGCAAGAATTATATAACCTGCCAGAAGACTTACTTTTTTATCTGGTTTATTCCATTCACTAAATCCCTTAATTTTTCTAATGATTTTATTTATATTCTCAAGTAAAACATTTTCATCTTCACATAATTTCGAATAATCAGCATTTCCAGTATCAACACCATAATTCCATAATCTCTTTTGTTCAACAATTTCAAGTATCCGGTACAACAAAAGAGAAGCCATTTCATATTTCTCCTGCTTTTCTCTTCTAATTGCATTTTGATACAGATTAGCTATCAAATAACCGATATTATCAAACACTACATTTTTGCTAGAATCATTACTGCAATGTATTTTCTCCAATACTTTGATAATATCTAATTGTTTGGTCAGTTTTTCTCTATTTAGGTTTAAAACAAACCCATTTCCAAGCTTCCCTTCTGTTGCAATTATCTCATAACATTTTGACAAATTGCTTGCAGCATCACTAATATCAAGGCTATCCCATGCATTATAGGCCTTTGATAAGTATTTTAAGGCACTATACTCCTTTGTACCTGGAACTCTTTTATCTAATTCTTCAAAAATTCTATATGCAGATATATAGTCCATTTTATTGAACAAAGAAATTGCCTGTTCTCTTTCTAAATCTCCAAAAACAGTGTATGGGTCATCAATATAACATAGCTTTTCGCTACCCGGTTTGGGTTTTCTAATATCCGTCAGAAATTCCCCACCTATGTAAATCAGTTTTGCTCCTATTGCTGAACCTGCCATTGCACATCCCGCTGCCATTGATTTTGTACCACCTGTAAAATCGACATATATGTCTTTTGGTCTACCCCATTTTTCATATACCTCTTTTATTTTTTGATACAACTGTAATGGACTTTCTGCATCCACTTCAGATGCCATGTATTGAGTAGGTTTTAGCTTTGTATTCTCTATTACATCATCTAGAAGGTGATGAGACTTATCGGTATATAAAATCAGTACTCTTTCAGGCTTTAATACTGAAATAGACAATACCAGAGGTTCATAAGATGTCCCAAGGGTAAGCACCATTGCATCACATTTTCTTTGAACAGAATTTCCTTGTAGAAAGTAATCAATAATAAGAGGCATTAATTCTGTTTTGTAGTATTCCTCCGCCAACATTCTTTGCTTATTATTACTTCTGTCCATTGCATACCATATATCTCTCTTTACCTTCATTTTTGTATAAATATCACTCACAAAATCTCCCTTTCTACTTATTGAAATAAGTAAAATAAATTCTAATCATTCATAAACATAATACTTTTGCATATACTAGATTATCTGGATGGTAGCTCAGAAGCATCCTGGCGAAATATGCTTCTGGCAAAAGTCTTTGATTCTTTGCTGTATTTTTAATTGAGCTTGTATCAATTATGTCTATAAAAGCAATCAATATTCCAAATGATACTTTTTGTGTATCCATACAATCACTCCAATCCGGTTGAAAAAGTATGCTAACTTTTTCAACCAATTTATGATTGTACTACTTAGAAGTAAAATATAACATGTTTCTCTTCACACTCGCTAAAATTTGCTAATTCAAATTTATTTATGTTTAAACACAACGAAATTAGAAATAATATAATATATAAGCAAAGATAAACAAAATTTATTTTAAATCTATCTTATTCTTTAGTTATCTAATTTTACATATTCAAGGTTAGGCTTTTTTGTCTTTCGCTACAAAACCATCTTCCTTTTCCAATAATTTACCATAACCAACGGCTGTTTTCGCACCAAGGCCATAATATTTCAATGCATTTTTGACCATTTCATCCAATGATTGATGATACTTTTTTTCAAGCAATTCTATATTATCACTATCTTTTTTTCTTATTGAATAAGCAAAATGAAACACTGCATTTTTAATAACATTAAATTTTATAGGATTTGGACTCTCTGAATCAGTTATTTTCATTCCACTTTGATAATACCCTGGATAATGACAATTTGTTATATCTAGACTTAATTCAAAGTTATCATTAACTATAAACACATCATGAAAAACTACAGAACCTTTATGCTCAGTATTTATTTGATCAATTTCTTTCCTTCCAAAAATAGTTTTAAATATATCATCTGACATTGCTTTTTGTTCATCGCTTTCAAAAAACTCCACGACACAATAATTTCTAACTGACCCTTTAAAAGCTTGTCCTGGTATATAAGGAACACCATATATTGAATGTATTAACATACTTGTTTCTGATACTGTCTGTTGTCCTAAACCTAAAACAATTGAATTTTCTACAGACATATCAAAACTATTATAATCCATCCCTGGAAGTTTGCCGACTAAATTATCGATTTCATCGGTGCTTATATATATGTTATTTGAGCTTTTCATAGCATTCGATATCTCTTTAGTAATACTAAAATTTTTTAAATATAAAGAATTGCTTTTTTCATTGCCTCTTTTATCTTTTACAGACTTTCTTCCGTCAAGAAACCTATGAAATAACATATAACCATTGTCTACACTATGATTATATAATGCTTCTTTTAAATAGTTGGGAAGAAGTATATCATTGTAATTCACATTAATCCTCTCCTTCCAATTCACCTTCTGCAAATCTTCTAATCCAGGTAAAAAGACTTAGCACCTCACGTTCAATATTTTTGTATTCAGAAGGCTGTAATTTTACTAGCAAATCAAGCAAATCATTATTTTCTATTTTTAAAAAACCCGCCTGGATTAACCACTTTACAGTAATATCATATAATCCTTTATATGCCTCCTTATCAACAGAATCATTTCCGTTTCTCTTGTTATTTAAAAAAGCTATTGTAGCAAGTAATCCATTCATTTTTATATATGATGGAATACTTTTAGAATATGATTTTAGTTTCGATTGGCTCTTTAACTGGTTATTTGAATGTTTTTTCTTAAACTCAACAATCTCATCATAAGCGAATTTTGCTCTTTCTAAATAAAATGATTTAACGCTCATTTATCACACCCCCAATTAACTTTTACTATACCTTTACCTATAGTTGCATCTCCTCCAATTTGCAACACAGGGATTTCTTTAGTTTTTTGTTTAAAATACTTTATGACTTCACCAACAAGCATGGGGGTATTCTTTTTCTCCTCACTTTCGTTTGCCTGTACAGCCGAAAAAGCTGGCGAATATAATATAAAAGAAGACATTACTGTTTCTGCTGGAAGAAATTCTTCTGTAAACAAAGCATTTCCACTTACAGTACCTGTCTTATCATCTATCTTTGTTCTAGTAACAACTTCTGTATTCATTGTCACATAATCTTTAAAGTGACTATCATCAACAACTATCAACTTATTAAGCAATCTATCTTTATCTAATCCCATTTTTGAAGATAATACCTCGCATAGTTCATCTATTATTTCTTTTTCGTCTGCATCATAGGTATATTCTTCTATGACTATTCTAGAACCAATTTTCAATTTACATTTTTTTGAAGAAATAGCTTTCTCTTCAGATACAATAATTTCTTTTTTAAATTTGTCCCCTATCCCTTTTTCCTCGCCTATAGAATTAAGTTCATCAAAAAACCGGTTTAATACATCTGGACATGTAACATAAGCAAATACATCCTTTGCAGATATTACAGGAAAAATAATTATTCTAGCATCAGTAAAACCAATTGCACCTGCAAATTTATCACTACCTTTAAAATCTTTTTCTATATCTTCTTTCTTAATATTTATAATTTTATTAGAATCCGGGTCTATATAACAATTTTCACTTGAACTGTCATACCCAAAAATATTATGTATATCGTAAACATCCTGCATGCTTTTTGCAATCTCTTCAAAAGCTTCTCTTATACATCCTTTTATACCCGAGCTTTCTATTTTTGGATATCCAGTATGTTTTTCACGCTGAATTGGTAAATCTACTAAACCTAAATCACTTCCACACCCCACATGTACAGGAGTAAGTGCTCTCATTGTTATTAATTCTGCTTTCTTAAACATAATCTGACCCTCCCTAGTTATTCTAAATTAACCTTGCTTTTGCTGTATTTGTTATCTTCTCTTTTAATTCATCATTAAACTCCACTTCTCTTATGTATTTCTCATGAGCATCATGTTCCGCTCCTCCTTTGCCAAATACTTTGTAAATATAAGTTTTCTCACCATCTTTAAAATAATAAATTCTTTCAGTATTATTGCGATGTTTCCATACTGTTTTATGACTTCCTTCAGATTTTACCTCTGTTGATTCCTTTATACTTTTTAAAAATGTTAAAATATCTTTATCTTTGTCTATTTTTTCAAACACATCTTCGGGAATATAATAAATACTCTTCCTTTGCATAAACCTTTTCCACAGAACTGTACCGGCATCAGTAAAATCAATTAAATTATCTGCTCGTTCAAAGATAAATTCATAATTTTTATATTCTTTTTTATCAAAAAATCCTTTAGATATTTTTTCAATTTTATCAATTTCTGCCCCAATAGAAATTTCATTAAAAACTTCAAAATCCTTTTCAAACCATTCATAATCAAATTTTAAAGGTATATTAGGAAGTGTTACAATTGTCTCAGTTTCTTCATAAATATAAATAACTTTATAATTGTATACTTGACCTATTAATGTCATTATTGGGATAACACCCTTATAACCCCCGGTTATATTCAGATAAACCTCCGATACACCTTCCGGTGCAATCTTATTGCATCTATTTAAAAGGTTTGCAATACCATATTTTTTAAATTTCTCGTAATCTCTGACTTGAAGTTCTTTTATAGAGTCATTCTCTATATTAAACTCAACTTCTATAGTATTACCGTCTATCTCATATGAGTCTATAGTTTCTTTAATAACCTCAGCTGCAATACAACTTAATATCGAATCTGTAGCTATTAAATTAACAATTACATCTTCCTTATGTTTCTTTACAAATTTAATTATACTTTTAATTTCTGCTGATGCTTGCTCATTAATAAAATTTGGTGTATCATTTTTTTCGACATAACTTCCTTCTTTATGCCAATTAACGCACTTGACATCTTTAATCCATTTTTTTAAACTATATTTTATATCTCTTACATGAAGATAATTAGATTTTAAGTATTCTCGGCAATCACATCCTGCTTCCTCATCAGCAACTACTCTTTTATATTTTCTTGATATATCCTCACAATACCCATTTAATTCCTTGCCAAGACAATCATTAAAGTTGACTAAATAGTTTCTTAAAAGCGATAAACCAACAGTTGTAATTATTCTTTTCATAACACATCCCCCTTCAATATAAATGCTTTTCCATATCCTTGCTTACTTATTTTCGATTCCAAAGAAACAGGCATCATTGCATTATCGAGCCTAAAATTTGGCATCCTAAACAAATAAATACTTCCTGCCGGTACAGCCCTGTAATTAGCCTTTTCTTCACCAGCCTTCATATCAAACCCACCTACAGATACGTAACCGCCAATACATGCAGATATTAATCTCACTTCTTCACCTAGAAATTTACCTTTAAGTGTAGAAGGATCTATAAAATTCGGAAGCCATCCATTTTCAAAAATTGCAGGAGCAGTAAGGTATATCTTTATATAATCAACAGTTTCATTTACTTCTTCATTTTTGGTTAAATCTATATCTAATGGTTTATAATGTACTGCATTTCCTTGACCTCCAAGTCTTAAATATCCTTCATCCGGAATATCTAACCCTTCAAAATCCACAACTATCTCCAACTTTTTATATCTAACCTGACTTAATCTATACATCATAGTATCCTTTGCACTTCGTTTACTATCTTCTCTGGCTATTCCAATCTTTTCTTCCAATATGAATAAATCTTTTAAAGAACGTAAGTATATTTCTTTATAATTACAGCTATAATATAGCAACTCGTCTTTTGAAATTAGCCCCATAGGTATTTCGTCAACTTCTGTATCAGCTGTAAAAAAATATTCAATATTATTGTACTTATTAAGTGAGCTCTCAATATCTTTAAAATCTTTACACATTAACTTTATTGCTTTATATTTTTTACTCCGTTCCATTTCATTCTTTTCTGACCTGGACATATTTTTTTCTATAACCAAATCTCTTGGAGCAGGATATAATACTTCATTTCCATCATATAAATAACATACTTGATTAATCTTCAGGTTTCTGGTAGGATCGTCCTTTTCATTTGCTAAATCAAGCTTTCCGGGATACTCAGCAAAATAACAAGTTCTAAGTGCTCCATATAAAGTTGTCAAATTAGGAAGTACCATACTATCCGCTCTTGTATCTTCTCCTTTACTAAATGGTTTTGAATCCCTAAAAAACAAGATATCGTATGGTTTTATTCTAATCTTCATCCTGCTCCCTCCTTATAAATTCACATATTAGCAGGGCATTTATTAATATGTTGAAATTTTCTGCTATATCAACTAACTTAGAAATATCTTCAAACAAACTTTCTATTTCCTCTTCCGTTAATGCGTTCTCTTGACTGGATCTATTTAGTAATCTCTTTATTTCACTTTTAAGCATTGAAGCAGGAATACTTATATCATCCTTATTATTAAACATAAATTCATTGCCAAGTTTATTTATAAAACTGTTAGCAGCACTATTTTTAGAAAATTTATCAGAAATATCATTTAGGAGTATTGGAAGACTAAAATCATTATAATGCCATGGTAATTTAGTTTTTAGCATTTCACCAGATCTTTTAATCAGAGTAATAGCAAACATATTTTTTTCATCTCTATACTCTTTAGCTTCTTTCACTAAGGATCGTACTAGTTTTAGTACATGATGAAGAGGCGATTTGTAATGTGCTATGCATACCCCCATTGAAAGCGTAAGTTCTTCGTCATCTTTAATATATTTTCTTATAGCATCGCTTACCAATTCTTTAAATTTACGTCTTAATAAATCCATAGTTAAAAATAAGTTATTTAAAGGTACTACTCCTAGAAAGTCCTCGCCACCCGCATATACAACACTTCCCACCTTTGACTTGTCCCCAAAAGCATCTGTTCTAATCTCGCTTTTAACCCAATCTGCAAAACTTCCAAGTGCCTTAGATAAAGCCATTTGTGCTTCTTCAGTATCAATATTTTCTTTAAAATATGTTCCCGATATCCATTTCCCCATACTGTCGCCATCAAAAGCCAGTATAGAATAATAACGGTATTTAATTACCTCAGGATGCATTTCTTTCATATACTCATCAATGTTTTTTAGTTTTTTTCTAATGGCTGCTAAGTCAATATTTTTAAATTCCTGCTCTTCTAACTTACTTTTTTCAATTCCAGAAGCATACCAACACTGCTCTGGTAATTCTCCAGAAAACAATTTTCTATACTCATTATATAAGTCTAAAGCCTCTGCTTTTAATTTGTGTTCCCAATGACACAGTGAAATACTTGCTGTTGCTGGAAATGAAGCTGTTTCTGCTTTTTCATATGACCGTTTCTGATAACATACTGCACAAAGCTTTTCATTTTTTTTCAAATACTTATCTTTGTCAAAAACTACA
>JAEZUI010000202.1 GCA_023421115.1 Bacillota bacterium
TCTGAATAATGCCACACAAAACCGCTCTCACATGTAGTTTCATTTAATATTTATGCCGAAATGGCATATTTAAAAAAATCTTATTTTAAGATTTGATAAAGAAACATATTCATGAATTTACCGTGAAGCCTTCCATGATTCATGTTGACTTGCAATTAACATTGTGATAACTTAAAAATATCAACTTACTATTGTATGAATGGAGGCAACAAAAATGGGTAACATCAGTTTTTCTCATGTCCTAATTGGAATACTTGTTTTATGTGCCGTAGTCTTAATTTATTTTTTTGTGTCGGGCAAAAACAAGCCTAAGTCCAATAATTCAGATCTTGCAAGCAATACTTCTGCCGAAACTAAAGTTGAAGCGCAAACAGATAATGAAGCTTTACCCGATGACTCCCTTATCGCCGTATTGACTGCTGCTGTTATGGCTATGCAAAGCAATCCTGATATAAAAATAAGAGTAACATCTTTCCGTCGTATACCGCAGTCTTCCCCTATATGGAACACCATCGGAAGAAGAGAACGTATGGAAAACAAATTGTAGTCCTCCATACATTGAGCTAAAAGTTAACATTTGATTTTAAATATTTTAATAGCATTTTCTCCTAAGATCATGCTTTTTTCACGATCTCCAATTTCCATTTCCATAAATCTGTTCAGATCATGACCCGGGCTTCCCCATGGATAATCAGAGCCAAATATCACTCTATCCGCTCCAATTTTTTTGATAACATATTCTACCACTTCATTGTGAGGCCAGCTTGGTTCATTAACCTTCAACAACGGCGGGTAACCTGTTATAACTATTGAAGTGTCAAAATACACATTTTCATACATATCGGCAAGCTTAAATACGTCACCTATGTTTCCGTCTGCCATATGAGTCAGGACAAAAGGTGTCTTAGGATATTTTTTTATTACTGGCACAATTCTGTCAATATCGGCATAATTGTTAAGTCTTGCATTTGAAACACGTCCGCAGTGAAAAACCACGGGAAATGCCGTATCCTCACACATTTTATAAACAAGACTTAGTCTGTCATCAGCAGGAGCAAACCCCTGTGCCATTGGATGGAACTTTATGCCCTTTGCACCCTTCAACATATATTCTTCCATCAGTTTATCCATTGGCTCTTCCATGTCGGGATGAAAGCTTACCAAGGGGACAAGGTTTTTATATTGTCTTCCTATTTCAATTGACCATGTATTATTTTTATGTATGATTTTCGCCGGAGCAAAATTTGCCATTATTGTAAAATCAATTCCGGTCTTATTCATATTTTCCATTACATCATCAATAGTACCTGTCCCGGGATTGGTAAATTCTATTTTGTACATTTTGTTAAATGAATCCATTATCTTTTGCGAAACTTCATCGGAAGAAAAAGTATGAACATGCCCGTCCACCACTGTATATTTATCTATCATCTACATTACTTCCCTATTTAATAAATTTTGCTTTAAGGAATATTATAATTAAATAACTGACCATATGCAAACAAAACTTATCAAACATGAAACAAACGGCTATTCACATTGTCCAAAGTTTGCTATAATGTAAGGGTCAAAAATACTAAAAAGAAGGAAATGATATATATGAAATATGTGCTGGTTCTTGGTGACGGTATGGCGGATTACCCTGTACCACAACTTGACAATAAAACGCCTCTGCAGTATGCAAAAAAACCGAACATTGACTTCCTTGCAAAAAATGCAGAAGTTGGTATGGTTAAAACTGTTCCCGATGGTATACCTCCGGGAAGTGATGCTGCAAATCTTTCGGTTATGGGCTTCGACCCTAAAAAATACTATACAGGGCGTTCACCCCTTGAGGCTGTCAGTATGGGCCTTGAATTATCCGACACCGATGTAGCTCTAAGATGTAATCTCGTCACCTTATCCGACGAAGTAGACTATGCCGATAAGACAATGGTTGACTATAGTTCGGATGAAATAAGTTCTGCTGAAGCCAAGGAATTGATTGAGGCTGTTAATGCACAGTTTAAAAGAGATAATATCTGCTTTTATCCGGGAATAAGTTACAGACACTGTCTGATATGGAGTAACGGGTTAACCGGTTTGGAACTGACCCCGCCCCACGATATATCTGGAAAGAAGGTTAGAGACTATCTTCCGAAAGGTGATAAAAATAGTCTTCTGCTTGATATGATGCTTAGAAGCTATGATATTTTAAAAGACCATCCTATCAACAAGGCACGTATGTCAAAAGGCCTAAGGCCTGCCAACTCAATCTGGCTCTGGGGAGAAGGTAAAAGACCTTCTTTGGCAAGATTTGATGAGAAATACGCAATTAAAGGCTCTGTAATTTCAGCTGTTGATCTTATTAAGGGTATCGGAATCCTTGCTGGCCTTAGGAACATTGAAGTGGAAGGCGCTACCGGAAATATCCATACTAACTTTATTGGAAAAGCTCACGCTGCTTTAAAAGAACTCGAGTCAGGACAGGATTTTGTCTATCTCCATGTCGAAGCTCCTGATGAATGCGGCCACAGAAATGAAATTGAAAACAAGGTTAGAGCAATTGAGTTGATAGATGAACAAATAGTAGAAACACTTATAAAGGGTATGGAAAAATATGATGACTATAGAATAATGGTTCTTCCTGATCATCCGACTCCTCTTAGTCTGAGGACCCATACTTCCGAACCGGTGCCTTTTTTGATTTACCAAAAAAGCTGCCCTAAGAAAGCATCTGTGGAAAGCTATACCGAAGAACTAGCTAAATCTACAGGTATATATTTCCCTGACGGTTATAAATTGATGGATTACTTTTTAAAAAGCTAAGGCTATAAGCCCTTAGCTTTTTATATGACTGTAACCTCTTCTATAAACATGGTAAGAGTACTTAATAGGTCAATACTCCCAATAACACCCTTATCATTATACAATCTTACTATTGGCCTTTGGGGACTTCCAATATTCTGGCTTATTACTACCCCATTAAGTCCGTTGCTTAGTACAACCATACAACCGTTAGGATAAAATACCATTGCATCTCTGAATTTTTCAACTATTTCAGGGTCAAGCACCTGTCCTGATACAGCCAAAATTCCTTCAAAAGCCTGATGAGGCATCAGCGATTCATTATTGTTTTCATATCCGTGAAGAATATTCTCATAATAATCTGCAACGCGTATAATTCTCGAAAATTCCGATATGTCCTTTTCCTTTATTTTTCTAGGATACCCCGAACCGTCGTAGTTTTCATGATGTTCATAACAAACTTTTGACGAATGAAGGTTAAAGCCTCTGCAAAAACGTGCAGCTTCATATCCAATGCTTGTATGAACAGGGTTTTCTTCCGATGTGTTATCCCTTCCGATATCATGTATCAACGCCCCTGTAACAAGATCACACAGTTGACTAAAATTATAGGACATCTTATGACCTATGAATGCCGTTATAATAGCTACGTTGACACTGTGTTCAATAACATATTCATCGGTAGCATCTGTAGAAAGAATACTTACACCCTTATTTATATATTCTCTTGTATATTCAACTATTTTTTTTGCCGCATCTTTAATTGCATATTCATCTATGCCTTTGGATTTGTGAACCTTAATGTAATTCTCGCTAAGAACTTTTGAAACATAATTACGTGTTGTAACATCGAGGGGTTGACTGATTTCCACATCACCGAATCTTTCATCGGTAATATAAACTTTTTTTACTCCGATTTGTTCTAGTTTGGTGATAAAACTTTCGGTAAGAGCTATTCCTGAATTCAGAACGACCTTGCCGCTTGATGTGTATACCGGTCTTGCCAACTGCTGACCCGGTTTTAAGGACTTAGTACCCACAAGCCTCATATCTGACCTCCGAATTTTTTCTTGTATTATATTATTCGACATAATTTTTATTTTTCCTTGGGTAGAAAGATTTATTTTAAGTTATTGTATAAGTAACTTTTTGAAAGGGCCTTATAAAGGCTAACGGAAAATATTATTAAAGCGGCTATTTTAAAATATTTTAGGCAATATAAAAAAATCATTAAAAAGTCCTTGACCTTGACGTAACGTCAAGGTGTATAGTAATATTGTCAGGAGGTGAAAACATGGAATATACAATTCAAAAGCTTGGAAAAATGGCTGGAATCAGCACCAGAACTCTTAGATATTATGATGAGATTGGAATTCTTAAGCCGGCAAGAATCAGCTCGTCAGGATATCGTATATATGGTAAGGCTGAAGTAGATATCTTACAACAGATCCTTTTTTACAGAGAACTCGGTGTAAGCCTTGATAACATCAAGCAAATTGTTTCCTCTCCATCTTTTATCGCAAACAATGCACTTAAGGAACACCGAAAACAACTCCTGGCAAAACGAGAACAACTTGATTTGTTAATTGCCAATATTGATAAAACAATAGGGGCAATAGAAGGGAGAATTAATATGTCTGACAAAGAAAAGTTTGAAGGCTTTAAACAGAAGTTAATTGATGATAACGAGAAAAAATACGGAAAAGAAATTCGTGAAAAGTACGGAGACGAACTAATCAACAAATCCAATATGAAGGTTAAAGGAATGACCCCTGAGCAATATGCTGAAGCAGAGAGGTTAAGCACAGAGATACTGTCCACCTTAAGTGAAGCAATTAAAACTGGCGATCCTGCAAGTGAATTAGCCCAACAAGCTGCCGACTTGCATCGTCAATGGTTATGCTTATACTGGGATAATTACTCTAAGGAAGCCCACGCAGGTGTTGCTCAAATGTATGTATATGATGAAAGATTTACCGCCTACTATGACAAGGAACAACCCGGTACTGCAGCTTTCTTAAGGGATGCAATTCTTATCTATACAGGCATGAACGGATAGTATCAATTAACAAACACTAAGTCAACAAAAAAATTAATACATCTACAATCAAAAGGAGCTATTGATATAAATATCAGTTGCTCCTTTTCACTACTATATACAGTTTTTCTCAAAAAGTTTGTTTGTTTAGCAAGCTTTTATCCTGAAAGTATTATAGCGTAAGCGTTATAAGACGCTTTTTGAGAAGCTATTGTTCCGATGTTTACCAAAGCGAAATTTGCTACTTTCATTGCAGCTTCCGCTGAGATATGTTACTCGCTAATCATTTCCTATTTATTTCCCTCTTCAGAAGTCAAATACATCGGTATATTGAACTCCCATTTCCCCCATTAAAAACTCTTTTGTTAAAAATCTTATCCCCCAAGTGCCTTAAAACACTTCAACTTACCGCATTCATAATCATATCTTTATAAGTATAAGGTTTGAGCATGTCAATTAAAGGGTCAGTATTCTCAGAGCCCTGCCCAATCCACAGCTTTTCCGAACCATGCTCAATAATAACCGGCATTCTGTCATGAACCGATGCCGTAGTTTGATTGGCTGATGTTGTAATTATGGCATATCCGGTGTATTGCTTTCCGTTATTGTCTTTAAAAACATTGTATATACCTGCCATAAAAAACAATTCATATTGTGGGATAGATATTTTGAATTTGGTCTTCTTTTTCGTATCTTCTTCCTTCTTCCACTCAAAATAAGCATTAGCAGGAATCAAACAACGCCTTTGGTGAAAAGAGCTTTGAAACATGTTTTTTGAGTTGATTGTTTCCGATCTGGCATTTATAATAGGTCTCCCGGAATATTGTCCATAACTCCATTTCATAGAAGTCAGGACAGTTTTACCCTTATGTTCATAGATTATCGGTGCCGTATTTGTAGGAAAAACTTCACCCTTTGCAATGCTTTCGGATGTTTTATATTCTTTAGATACTTCATCTATAATGGACTGTATTTCATCGTACTCAGTATCTGTAAAAACAACATATCTTCCACACATTCCCATCACCTCATACCTTATGTATAAACTGCAATCAAAGTATTAATTCCCTCTACAGTAAGCATCTGAACAATATCTTATAATAAGTTTGTTAAAAAACAACCTTTCTATAAGAATTGTATATATGTATAATACCATCTATACCAACTCAATAAACCATTTGTTTTCATGGTTGAGATATAGATACGCTTTTTTCCCGTCCACAAAGCACGAATACCGGTTGCCTTGAATTCCCATTTTTAAAGATGCACCTTTCACAGGCTTTCCCGGTTTATCCACACTATAGGCCTTGTCACTGTCAATTCTAATCCTTAAAGGAATAATTTCTCCGTCTAAATTATAATGAGCTATTACTTCTACACTTGGTTTATCCACTAAAAAACACCTCTATTTAGAGCTAGCGAACTACAAAGATAAATATGATCCGTACTCTGCTTAACTGCCAACAAGTAGGCACATCAAATTTATCGAATTTTATAGTTCGATCTATTTAAAATATGATACAGGAAAGATTACGTTTTCCTCGATGGGATTGGCATTCAAGGCTTTATCTTTTAGTAGCAATGCCCTCTGGACCGAATAATGTCCAAATCTCTTGCGAATTTCATCTATACTGTATTCGAGCTGTTCCTCTTTAAGTTTTTGCTTTTCATCATAAAAAAGGCTAAGCTGCACATATGTATCTGCTGTTACAAGATCTGTTGCCCTTACACCAATGCTTCTAATAGGTTTTTCCCACTTCCAGTTATCTAAAAATATTTCAAAAGCCTTATCTGCAATATCGCTTGTAACACAGCTGCTAAAGTTCAGCTTTGACTGCCTATCAATGCTATTTAATTCCTTGTCCCTTATATATAGCTCAATGGTACTCCCTTTGAAATTATGCCTTCTAAGTCGCTCGGATACGCTTTCACTAAGCACATAAAGAAGCAGCTTTACATCTTCGTTATTTACCAAATCCCTTGGCGTTGTCATGCTATTACCAATACCTTTAATTGTACTGTGTTGATCGGTTTTCATAACCGATACTGTATCAAGGCCGTTAGCAAAAATCCATAGAGTCTCCCCCCATTTCCCTAAAAGCTTTTTAAGAAAACTCAAATTCAGGTTCGCAAGATCACCAATCGTATATATTCCTATATTTATAAGTTTTTTAGCTGTCGATCTTCCTACATAGAGCAAATCCGAAACAGGAAGTGGCCATACCTTTTGTTTAAAGTCCTTTTGGGTAATGACAGTAGTAGCATCGGGCTTTTTCATATCACTCCCAAGCTTTGCAAAAATCTTATTGTAGGATACTCCAATACTAGAAGTAATACCTAGCTCTTCTTTCATACGCCTTCTGATTTCATTGGCAATATGCTCACCATTTCCAAAAAGTTTGCAGGACTCAGTAACATCAAGCCAACACTCATCTATCCCAAAGGCTTCAATTAAATCTGTATAAGAGCTGTAAATTCTTCTTGCCTCACTGCTAAAATAAAGGTAGGTCTTATAGTCAGGGCGCACAACAATCAAACCCGGACATTTCTGCTTTGCCTGCCAAATTGCCTCTCCCGTCTTAACACCATAACCCTTTGCAATCAAATTCTTTGTCAAAATAATCCCATGCCGCTGCTCAACAGAACCTCCAACAGCTACTGGTTTATCCCTGATTTCAGGATTCTTCATACACTCAACACTTGCATAAAAACTGTTTAGATCTGAATGGAGTATAACCCTTTCCATAATATCACCTGCTATATATAGGATAGCACGAACACATGTTCGAAGTCAAGATATTATTGATATTATGAACAGAAATTTAAAATTTTATGTATCTTCCTTTATAATCAGTAAAAATATTAGTGTCCAGGTTTACTATTTCTGTATTATTATGGTATAATCAATCTAGTCACAAGAAGCACATAAATTTTTTTGCGAGGTATAAAATGAATTGGGAAAAATGCTATGTTAATGAAATAGAGACTGAAGTTGTTGATTTAAACGAATTCAGTATGTTAAAGTCTTATGCTCATCAGAAATTATTTATTCGCACAAGATATAATAGAGGGAATCAAATGCTGAAAAACAAAATACTAATATTGATTGCTGCAATAGGAATACTCATTTCACAAGCATTTGTAACTAACACATATGCCACAGATTCTACATCTGAAAGTACAGAAAATGTGTCAATTACAAGTAAAATCATACCTCTCCAGAATGTACTTGGTGAAAAAGAAGGGAGGGTTGTTTTACCTCATGTTATAGGCATGCAAGACCTGAATCTTCAGAAAAAGGTAAATCAAAACATCGAGAAAGCAGCAAGGAATTATTTCTATATTGAATCTAATGACAATTCATTCGAGTGTGAAGTTGTATATTTTAACGGCAATTTATTGGTTTTTTCCATGCATGCAGGAATGTCTTTTGATGGAAAAAATGTATTGCAAGAGCAAAAAGCCTTTCATGTAAACCTGATTACCGGTGAGGTCTATAATGGAACCGGCGAGATAGGCAGCGGGATTTCAAATCTTATTACACATCCTGAACAACTTTTAAAAATAATAAAAGACAATCCTCAGAAATACCCTGTGAAGGAAAACACTAACGGTAGTTTACCTTCAAGTATTGAGGATTTTGAACAAAAATGGACCAGCGAAATATATGACGGTATTAATGATGAAGGTATTCAGGTCGAGTACTTGGCCGACAGAAGAAGTTTTCAAATGACACAGGATTTTCTGCAGTTGATGTTATTTGGCCAAACGGTATACTCAATACCATATACCGATATTGAAAACATAATTGATAAGGACGGAAGCCTCTGGAAAGCTTTTACAATCCAGAAACCTTACATAGAGGATAAATTTCTGGAAAATGAAATAGAACTGTCCTCGGAAATATTCAGTAGTTATTTAAAGCTAGATTGGAGTCAAAGTAAAAAATATAAGGATTGCAAGAATTTCAGAATTTATAAATCAACCGACCCATTGGCTTTCCCTTCTGAGCCTGTTGCCGACAACATAACGGGATTCAGTTATATTGATTACAGTCCAACAAACTCAACCTGTTATTATTACGTAGCACCCATTGTTGAAGATGCTAATCCTTTAATCTCCAATATTCAACCTGTGGAATACGATAAAATTGTCTTAAAGTTCGAAGTTGGCTATAACTTAATGACAGTAAACAACTTGAATGAAAGAATAATTGACCTTCCGGTTACTGATTCGTCTAATGAAACCAAACCTCTTATTATCGATAACAGGGTAATGGTTCCGGCAAGAGCAATTATAGAAATTTTGGGAGGTTCAGCTGACTGGAACTCAAAAGAGGAAAAAATCACTATTGGTTTAAATGATAAAAAGATTGAAATGTGGGTAGGCGAAAAAGAATATAAATGTAACGGAAGTGTAAAAAACATGGATACTGGCGCCATGATAGTAAATGGTCGTACTATGGTACCTATCCGATTTGTAGCTGAAAGTCTCGGTTGTGATGTTGACTGGCTTGACAACCTGAATAAAGTAATTATAACATATTATTTGACTAACAGGGTAAGATCCTAGATAGATACCGATGATTTTTGTGGCAAAATTTACATCATAGTAGCCACAGGTTTATCAACCATCTTATTTCCAACATACTTTTTGAATAATAAGTATACCCCCAAAAGTAAAACAAATATATAGTAATCATCCTGTCCAATTCCTTTTAGTACCCTACTGCATTTTCCATAAAGCCATTGGATGCCTTTTTATTCGATCTATAATATCTTTATCATTAAAAAGCAAATCTGGTACATATTCTTTATTTTCAAACCTGATTAAAAACTCCTGCTCTTCTGGTGTCAGCACCATAAGCTCTACAACAAATCTCTTTACACTTTCTTTTACATTGTCTAAATCAAAAGCATCCTTTTTTGTGATAACAGGAAACAAATCTGTTCGTATCTTGTACTTTGTAATTTTGTCAATAGCTACAGTTTCAAAATTCTTGTTTATTTCTCTCGCTGAAACTGCCGCATAAAAAACCACACACTTGCGAAGCAAATCTTGTTCTTCTTCATCAAACAGACCAAACTTTATCATATTGTATGTATCATATAAATCCCTTGCTGCCGCTCTGCTCAGCAAAGCATTTATCTTACTCCCGAATATTTCTATAGCGTTCAAGCACTTTATTTTATATTCACTGGTAAAATGCTCTGTTATAATTTTCATTTCCCTTGCGGGAAAAATATGTGCTCTCATAGAATAATTTATTTCAATCTTTATGTTATCTCTATTTCCAGCCGCATTAATATAATCATACACCCATGAATCAAGGCTATGGGGATTTTTTGATTTAGGACTAGAAGTGTATCCGTTAGTATCCATAAACCTTGAAACATTATCATTAATAATTTCTCTGTTTTTAAGCATTATCTCTCTGCTATCAGCCCCCAAATAATCAAGATCAATATCTACTGACAACCTTGGCAAATTAAAAATTGTTAGATTAATTGCCGTACCACCCTTCAAAGCCAAACTATCCTTTAAGATTGGATTGGTGTTCAAATATTCCAAAATATCCGCCAGGCGATACACCTTTTCCAAAGTGTCTCTAATAAATCCCATCTCTGTGGCTCTTTTCGCAATATAGTTTTTATCGTAATTAAACAAGTGGATTCCCTCCTTGCTCAGTCATCCCAAACACTCCATCCGGAACCATCATTTTCCAAGCTTTGCAGTATTTTTCGCTATCCTTCGTTAAATATCTAGTGCTCTTGCTTATTTTTAATTTACAATAATCTATAAACTCATCAGAAAGCTGAAGTTCTTTTTTGTAGTGTTCCAGAATAAATCCTGTCTTTTGGTATAGAAACTGCATATTATAAACATCCAAATAATTTGTAAGCTTTTTTTCATCTAAATAGTGAATGGAAGAAATACAGTTAAGAAGTTCTTCAAGACCTCCTATTTTTTCAAAGTCCTTAATGCTATCAACTACAGTTCTTTCAAGTGCTGTTACTCTTATACCAGCAGTGTTTTTAGGCTTTACAATACCAACATCAATTTTTGATGCAACATATTTATAGGTTATCCCTTCAAACTCAAAATCGTTAAACTTTTGGTTCGAGGATACATAGACTTCATAATACACTTGATTTGCTACCCCTAAGTATTCAAACGCTGAATGATGTGATATATATGCTTCTTCATTTATCCCACAGGCTATGTGATACCTTGAAGCTATAACACTCCCATCTGCTACATTTACACAGGTGTAAAGATTGTTTTTTATTTTTTTAACAAGACCTTTTTTTGAAAGCCTTAAAACAAGCGAAGAAGCCGTTTTTTTATTTCCAACAATTTTATAGACATCCTTCATTGAAAACGTATTCATTTTTGAAAGTTCCAAATAACCAACCACTACTTATCACCCTCTTTAATACTAGTGTATTTTTCTTTATATATGAAGCCTTAATATTGTATTTTAAAGCTTATTCTTTAAATTTATTTAATTTTAGCATACTATTCTTTAATTATAAAGGTATTTGGTTAAATTTTAAAGCACCGACAACTCAAATTCTACATATATAATTTCTGTCCCAAGACGCTAAAAATCATCAAACTTTAGATGCTCGAGCCAAACAATTACGACATTTATACAGCACTAAATCCGTTTATATATAAACGGATTTAGTGCTGTTACTAATTTATCTTCATATCTTTTGCAGTATATATTTTTTTAGATACTATTTCAAACTTAAACAGATATATTACTTTTTGCAAATTAACAATTATGACATATCCATTTTAATATAGGTATTGTCTTAATTTTTGCCATTCTTCTGAAACAGCATATCGACACTTCCGATCAGATATACATATTTTTTCTCTAGCATCTAATACCTTCGTATTACACATTGCAGGATATATAATAATTTCCTTTTCACCATTAATTGTCGCTAAATAATGCTTTCCAGACATCTTCCTAATTATTTCACCAAGACCGTGCATTTTAGCTATTCTGTTAAGTTGCTCAAAATACAAATCCTGTTCCTGCTCCTTAACAGCAATTCTGAGTCTTCCACTCCTAATAAAC
>JAEZUI010000272.1 GCA_023421115.1 Bacillota bacterium
CTACGCAAAAATCGTACCTCAGCTTGATAATTTTCGCACGCGTCTATGCGACATCCTGTCGCGAGACGCTAAAAATGCCATCCGTGGCATTTTTGCTTCAAATTATCAAGCTTTCGGCAACAGCTTCCGCCTCTTTCGAACGAAGTGAAAGAGGCAAAAGCGAAGGGGCTCGACGCCCCGTAGCTTTTCTTCTAATGCTCAGGATTTTTTGAAATGGCAATTGACCAATTATTTTTCTGGAATCACCTTATGAAATTGCATAACTAAAAAAAATTTTATTTTATACGAAACAAAAAAATAATAAGTTCGAATATACTATATAGGAAAGTGTATGTAGAAAATTATAATTCCGGTGAGCATTCTATAGCCACTTTTCAGAGAATTATAATTTATCTTATGCTTCCTTTTTCCCTTATAAACCGCTTTCTTTTCATTTGCAAAATGTTTAGAAAGAGGTTCTTTTTTTATATTTACATATTCACAAAACAATATAGTTGGAAAATCAGCAGTTTCAATATATAATAGAAATATAAGCTCTTTTCACAGAGAAATATAGAAGGGTTTTTAAAATTCCCGTCAAAAAAAGATTTTGCAAACGAATTTTTAAATTAGCCTTGAGTATCTATGAGATGACTATAATGCTAATTTTGTATTTATGGGGGAAGAACTGGAAGATGAAGAGGTGGAACATTTGTTATTTGTTTTTTCTATCTATAGCTCGGAAGCTAAGGAGGATTTAGCTAATATCATCGATAGAATCAAAGCAGGAGACGATCGACTCAGGGAAAAATTTATTGTAGATTATATACCGTTTATAGTTAAAGTACTTTCCAATGCAGCAAAGAATAAAATTGATTTGAAGAATAGTGATGAATATAGTATTGGTTTAATTGCGTTTAATGAAGCAATTGAAAAATATGACAGCAATAAAAATAAGAAAGGATTTAACTTTTTTTCCTTTGCTGAGCTGGTAATAAAAAGAAGGATGATTGATTATTTTAGGGTTAGTTCAAAAAATAAGGAAATGCCTTTTTCATATTTTGAATCGGATGACGAACATTTTGAGGATAAATATCTTCATGATGAGTCATGGACAGGATATGATAGGATTGAGGTGTTCCAAGAAATAACGCATTATTCTAAGATGCTTGAAAGGTTTGACATTAAAATAAGTGATTTACATAAATATACGCCTAAGCACAGTGATTCTATTAAGATGTGTGTGGATATCGGACGCAAAATTGCTGAAAATAGGGATGTTTTTGATAAACTTATTAAAAAGAAATACTTCCCTATGAAGGACATTTTGAAGTTTGTAAGCGTGCATCCTAGTACAATAGAAAAAAACAGGAAGTTTATTATTTCTGTATGCATTATTTATGGGAACAACTATGAGTATCTGAAAACATACTTTAATAGTGGCAGGTGAAGTTATTGTGGAAATGTATAAAGGTTTGATATTTAGTATGGACAAAAAGTCAGCAGTGGTAGCTACTCCTCAGAATGCAGTATATAAGATTAACCGCAATAGAACAATGTATATAGGTAAGGAAATAGTGTTTTCAGACAAAGATATTATTGATTACAAGTATTATGTTAAAAGGTATTCTGTTGCGGCGGCATGTTTGTTTTTGGTTTTAGGTGTTGCTTTAAGTTTTAGATTGAATTTTAACAAGAGCTTTTCAGGCATGAAGGAATATGCTTATATTAGTATGGATATTAACCCTAGTGTGGAATTTGCTATTGATAAAACACAAAGGGTTCTTAGGGTTGACCCGTTAAACAGTGATGCGAAGGAGATTATTGCACGCGAAAAATTTAATGGGATGGAACTTGAAGATGCCATTACTAAAGTATATACAATATGTGAAGATAGGGGTATTATAGATGCTGCAAGTAAAGTGTCTTTATTGATTTCAGGTTCTGTAAATCCTGACAATAAAGATTATAAGAAAGAGAAATCAGTTGCAGATGATATTATAGATGATATTTTACAGGATTTAAAGGAGAGCATTATAAAAACGAGTGATAATGAGCCTGAAATTCTTGTTCTTCGAATTGTACCGGAAGCTAGAGCACAAGCTTTTGAAAATGATATTTCTCCTTCTAAATACGCTCTATATTCCGAAATCAGAAGGCAAGGGGAAGAAATATCCATTGATGAAATGAAAAAATCTTCAGTGGAGGAGCTTTTAAAGGTTTACAATGATATTAATAAAAGTATTGAAGCTACAAAAACAGTATTAACCACGCCGGAACCTACTGCTGGAGTTTCTGCAAGTCCAACTGTAACACCGACTGTAACACCGACTGTAGCACCAACTGTAACACCAACTGTAACACCAACGCCATTAGTGACACCTATAGTATATTTACCGACGTTGACTCAGAAGACTTCAACCCCTACACCGGTTCCAACGGTTATACCTACACCAGTTCTTACGGAAAAACCTACACCGGTACCTACAGACAAGCCTATACCTACTAAAGTAAATCTAGGAACTGGTTTGAGAGGCGAATATTTTGATAATATAGATCTTACTAATTTTAAATTAACACGTGTGGATGAAAAAATTGATTTCTTTTGGGGGATATATCCACCGGCAAATGAAGTTAGAGACGATGAGACTTATAGCGTGCGCTGGACTGGAAAAATAAGGCCTTTCCATAGTGAAGAGTATACCTTCTACATTGTCCGGGATAATGGGGTTAGACTTTGGATTGACAATAAGCTGATAATAGACAAATGGGACAGTGAAACGAGTTATAATGATACGGGCAAAATTATTCTTGAAGCTGGGAAGTTTTATGATATTAAGCTTGAGTACTTTAATAATATAGGTAATGGAGTTGTTAAACTTGAATGGAGTAGTAAGAGCACAGGAAAGTCTGTTGTTCCTCCCGTATGTCTATATCCTTCAGAGGCGAAGAGTTATGAAAGTAATTTGCCTGGAAAAGGCATTGGCTTGGCATATGAATATTTCGAAAATGATAATTTGACAAACTTTAAAGAAAAAGGAATAGACAGTGTTATTGACTTCAACTGGGGTGTCGGATCGCCGAGCAAATCAATTAGTAAGGACCAGAATTACAGTATTCGCTGGAAAGGCTATATACAGGCGCCTTATGATGAGGACTATGTGTTTTATGTTACTTATGATGATGGTGCTAGTCTATGGGTTGACAGACAGCTTCTGGTGGATAAATGGAATGTAAGTGAGATAAATACGGTTAAGAGTAAAGCTATCGCCTTAAAAGCCGGGCAGAAAGTTGAAATATTACTTCTGTACCATAACAATAGTTTGGCAGGACAAGTTAAGCTTGAATGGGAAAGTCCAAGTATTAAAAGGTCTGTTGTTCCAAAAAGTTGTTTACATCCATGGTGATAGTTAAATAAGACCCCTAAAATCTTATGTTTTTTACGAATAAATATATAAGACAATTATTTATTGTTGTATTTTAATTAATTGTCTTATTTTATTGTAGAAGCTATTTTTTTAGTTTATTAATGCAAGTGCTTCCTAAAAAAATTGTTTAAGAGGCACTTGTTAAAATATTTATTTTTTTGGAGGGGATTGTATGATAATGAAAAAAAAGCTGGTTTTATCGGTTGTGATGTCAATGATATTGACTTTCATTAGTTTTCCTAAAACCAACGGAGCAAGTTATACAGCTTCAGTGGACATTAATACTACATATCAGACTCTTGAAGGGTTTGGCGCGGCAATAGCATGGTATAATGACTATTTGACAACGCATCCAAACAAAAACGACCTTTATAAAATTTTGTTCTATGATTCGGGTCTAGACATATTAAGGCTCAGAAATCAGTATAGGAACAGCAACAATTTTGCTTATGACGATAAGGAGATTGTTGAATATGGTAAGATAATGAATCCAGATCTTAAGGTTTTACTTTGTTCATGGTCACCACCGGAGGATTTAAAGAAGGATGGGGTTATGAATGGAGGAACTCTTGCTAAAGAAGATGGTTCTTTTGTATATGACAAGTTTGCTGATTATTGGTATAATTCTTTAGTTGCTTACAAAGCAAAAGGAATAGTGCCGGATTACATAAGTATTCAAAATGAGGTGGAATACGAGAATGCAGATTGGGAAACCTGTATATTCAAAGAAACTGAAACTTCAGAGTATCCTGGTTATGGTAAGGCACTTGATGCCGTTTACAAAAAAATAAAAGATTTGCCAGACATGCCTAAAATATTAGGAGTCGAATCAGCAGGTATAATGAATAATACGGTTCAAAATTATGCAAAAGAAATGGACCTTTCACAGGTATATGGCATAGCTCACCATCTTTATAATGGAGGAGATGCCAATAATCCTGACAGCTTTAATAACATATTTGAGAGTTTAGCCAGAGATTTCCCCGATAAGCCACTTTTCATGACAGAGTATGATTATGGTACACCTTTTACAACAGCAGAATTGATACATAACTCTCTTGTAGTAGAAGGCGTTAGTGGATATTTTTACTGGGATCTTATCTGGGAAAACCAACAAAGACCTTTAGTATTTATTGAAAAGCCAAGAAATCCAAATGAATGGACTACAGAAGAGGGATATATAATTTCTGACTTTTATCCTATTATCCAGCAATATGCTAAATTCACAGATCCAGGATATAAGAGGGTAAAAGCTTCTTGTAATGGAAGTGATGTAAAGGTATCTGCCTTTGTTTCACCAGATCAGAGCAAGTTGACTATGATTTTGATAAACAAAGCATCCTCAGAAAACACCGTTACACTAGATCTAAATGGTTATTCGTCAAGTAAATCCGTGGTATATCGTACCCTATCAAATAAAACAGAAGCATTTAAAAAGGTAGGTAGTCTCTCGGGTAATACAGTTACTCTTCCAGCTCAATCTGTTGTTACGGTTGCATTAGGAGTTTCTGATGAGGCTTCAACACCACCAGCACTTCCGACACCAACACCAAAACCAGAGTCAAGAAGTGCCTTTGAATTGATACAAGCAGAAGACTACAATAGCATGTCCGGTGTACAGTGTGAAGTGATCTCTGATGATGGCAACAAGACTGTTGGTTATATAGAAGGCGGAGATCATATATGCTTTAAGGGAGTAGATTTTGGTACGGGAGCAACCGGTTTTGAGGCGAGGGTGTCGAGCGCTGAAAGTGGTGGAAAAATTGAAATCCGTCTTGATGAGATGTATGGAACCACTGTGGCGAGTATTCCGGTTAGCGGAACAGGAGACTGGAATGAATATATCGACATCAAAGCTAGCGTAGAAGGCTTTGAAGGCAAACATGACCTGTATCTGTTTTTTAGCGGTGGTGGTGGATATCTCTTTAATATAGACAGTTTTGTATTTACCGGAGGAGCTGTTGTAAATCCAACTCCGACTCCTCCACAAGTCGAAATTGGCGATGTTAGTGGAGATGGAAGTTTTAACTCTATAGATTTTGGTTATATGAGACAGTATATGCTTGGAATAATAAGTAGGTTCCCTTCGGAAAACGGCATGGCTGCGGCTGATGTGGATGGAAACGGAGATGTGAACTCTATAGATTTTGGATTTATGAGGCAGCACCTGCTTGGAAAGATTAATAAGTTTCCGGTAGAATAATGCAACCTACGACTCTTTTAAATTGAGTGAAAGATTGGAAAACCTAGGCTTTGAAGCTCGGAGTTTTTATTTACAATAGATAAAATAGATGTTATAATTATATAAAATATATATAAAATTATGTAGTTCAAAAGTGCTGTTTTGACTACATAATTTTTTGTTAAGGTGATTCCCAAAAAACTAGTAAATTGCGGTTTTCACAAACTTAGTTTTTTATTTTTTCAAATTTTAAATTTATAATAAATTAAAAGGGGGCTTTTCGTTAATGAAAGCAAAAAAAGGACTATCCATATTATTTACAGTGCTGTTTGCATGTACAAGTTTATTTTCAAATATTGTATTTGCAGATACAGCACCAAGTATTAAGATTGAACTGGACAAGACTTCCGCAGCGGTGGGTGAGATTATAAAGGCATCTATTGTTGTAGACAACATCAGTGGTTTTGCAGGATATCAAGTAAATCTAAAGTATGATCCAACGGTATTAGAAGCTGTCAATTTAGATACAGGCGCTATTTTTACCAACACTACAAATCCTCAAAGCGGGACAATTTTGAATGATTCTACATATGGAGTTTTACCGATTGCAGCTAATAACATATCACAGGGGGTTTTGAATTTCGGTAAGACTTATACAAGTCTGGAAAATTATAAGGCTGACGGTTCTGCAGAAACATCAGGAACAGTTGCAATAGTTGGATTTAAGGTTAGAAAGGCTGAAGAGACAAAAATAGAGTTTACACAGACAAATACTATGCCAACAGCTGTATCTGGTGTGCTGTTGTTTGATTGGGATGGAAATAGGATGACCAAAGGCTATTCAATAATTAATCCACCAGCTATTAATCAAACTTCAACCCAAAACACTCCTGCTCCTATAGAAGTAACAGGTCCATTGGATGCTCCTACTCCTACACCTGTAAAGACCGGTAAAAAGGGAGAGGTTGGTTCTAGTGTTGTAAGTAATGAAAGTGGAAAAGTAACTTATAAGTTTGAACAGAACGAATTGGAAACTGCATTACAAGAAGTAATTCCAGATTCTAACGGAGTTAAAACTGCTGTTTTACCCATAGGTGGGGTTAAGGGAGCTACAGCATATACGCAGGAGTTCCCCAATCAGGCATTGCTATCTAACATTTTATCTTATAAGATAAATATGAGTACTGCATATGCAGTTTTAAATCTTCCTTCAAATATGCTCAATACAGCTGATTTATCCTCAAGAGTAAAGAGTGCTTCAAAGGTTGCTATTTCTGTAGAAAAAGATGATTACTCTGATTTGTCCTCCGATATAAAAAATAAGATAGTTGATAGGCCTATGATTGAATTAGGTCTCAAAATTAACGATGTGACTACCGAGTGGAATAACCTTGAAAGTCCTGTAAAGGTATCTATTCCTTATCTGCCAACAGAAGCTGAAAAAAATTCATTAGAGCATATCGTTGTCTTAAAGATCGACAGTACAGGAAAAGCTTTAACTGTACCAAGTGGAAAATATGACGAAAATACAAAAATGGTTACATTTACAACTACGCATTTTGGAAGGTTTGCAGTCGCATATGTAAATAGAACCTTTAATGATTTAAAATCCTATTCATGGGCAACGCATCAGATTCAAGTTTTAGCATCAAAGGGTATAATAAACGGTACTTCCGACACCACTTTCAATCCTCAGGCCTTTATAACAAGAGCAGACTTTATGGTACTTTTGGTTAAGGCTTTGGATTTGAATGCTGTCGTTGATTCTAATTTTACAGATGTACCGGCGGATGCTTATTATTATAACCAGATAGGTATAGCGAAGAAGCTTGGAATTACAACAGGAGTTGGTGACAACTCATATAATCCAAAAGCTCAAATAACAAGACAGGATATGATGGTTCTTATTACAAGAGCCCTTATGGTTTCGGGTAAAATATCCTCAGAGGGTACAGCTGATGTTATTGCAAAGTATACGGATAAAGACCAGGTTGCATCTTATGCTGCATCAGGGGTAGCAACTTTGGTTAAAGAGGGAATAGTTGTAGGAAGCAATAATATAATTAATCCTAAAGGAAACGCTTCAAGAGCGGAATTAGCAGCTATTGTTTACAAGATTTATAATAAATAGATTTATGAGTTGTAATCAGGGGTGTCAATGTTGACATCCCTGATTTTTTTTGACGCTCCTATTGATTTTGGCAATTTATCCTTGATTTACTGTAATAATAACTCTTAAAGTGCAAGGTTGAAAGTAACCAAAACGGGTATATTATTAGAAATGAGCATCAAAGTAATAAAAATTTAGCATTAAAGAGGTATTGTAAATTATGAATTGTGTAGGGTGTAATTGTGAAAAGTGTCAACATAAGTTGTGTACACATAGGGTACCTATATTTGCTGCACTAGATGAAGAGGAAATCAGTAAAGTTACCAATCTGATAAAACGGAAAAAGTATTTAAAGGGCGAGATGATTTTAATGGAAGGAAGCCATCCTGAAGGTCTTATAATAATTAATATGGGACAGGTTAAGGCTTTCAGGTATACGAATGAAGGTAAGGAACAGATATTATACATATTTTCAGAAGGAGATTTCTTTGGGGAGAAAAATCTGTTAAAAAATCAGGAAGCAACATATAATGTCCAAGCACTTGAGGAAACACACATATGCCTTATTGATAAAAATGAGTTCCATCAAATGCTACGTAAACATCCTGATATTGGATTGAAAATTATAGAGGAATTGTGTAGCAGATTGGAGAGACTTGAAGACGCTGTGCAGGGGATGGGCACAAAAAATATAGAAAGCAGGGTTATTTCTGTTTTACTTGAATTTGCGAAAAAGTATGGGAAGGATAGCAAAAAAGGGTTGCTTATTGAGCTTCCGTTAAGTAGAGAAGGAATAGCCAACTATATTGGAGTTACGCGAGAAACTGTAAGTAGAAAACTTAGTTTGCTGCATGAGGAAGGAATAATTGAAATGATAGGAAATAAACGGATTTTAATATTAGAAAAAGAAAAACTTGTAGAATACACATATAAAGGTTAAGGCCGGAGAACTCCGGCCTTAACTTTTATATTTTTGAAGAATAAATGTGCTAAGAGCGGTGAAAGCATTCTTAAAAACTCAAAAATCATAAATTAATATTTTTCTAAAATTATGACTCATATCACAGTTTTAAAATCAGATTTGGTATATTATTAACTCATAAACTAAGTAATAATCACAAAGTAAATAAAGATACAAAGGAGGTAATGATATGAGTATAGTAAAAATTTTAGAAAATATTTATTGGGTTGGGAAAGTTGATAATAGAAAAGTACCTTTTCATCGGTTGACATTGGAAAGAGGAACAACTTACAACAGCTATCTTTTAAAGACAAAGTTGCCAACAGTTATTGATACAGTAGATATTGAATTTAGCAGAGAGTACGTCGAGAATTTAATGAAAGTAATCAACCCTGAAGAGCTCAGTTATATAGTGATAAATCATGTTGAACCTGACCATTCAGGTGCACTTCCTGCCTTAGCTGCTAGAGCAAAAAATGCCAGCATTGTAACTACTGAACTTGGAGCTTTGCTCTTAAAAGATATGTTCAAGCTTCACAACCGCAAATTTATTGTCGTAAGAGATGGTGATGAACTTGATATTGGGGGTAAAACATTGAAGTTCTATGAAACACCTTACCTTCATACTGAAGAAACAATGATAACCTATGGGGTAGAAGATAAAATATTGTTCACATGTGATATATTCAGTACGCATATAGCAAACAATGAGCTCTTTAATGATTTGGCTGAAGGTGGGTATGTAGAGGATTTTAAAGTGTATTACAAACTTATTATGTCACCTCATAGATTAAAGGTCCGTGATATGCTTGAAAAAATAAAAAAGCTTGATATTAAAATGATCGCACCGTCACATGGATATATTCTAAGACATAATCCACATGAGTTCATTAAGATGTATGATGAATTAAGTGATATAAAGGGAAAAGAAGAGAATAAAAAAGTAGTGATAGTTTATTCAACTATGACAGGCAATACTGCAAAACTTGCTGGGAAACTTGAAGAAGGGCTTAAAGGAGCGGGGGTTGAAACTATAGTTTTTGATCTTAAAAATGCAGATTTGGACAAGGTAAGGGAAAAAATTGCTGAGGCTGACGGTGTTTTGATTGGTAGTTCTACTAGGTACGCCGACATGGTAGGAAATACGGAGGATTTACTGAAGTCCTTAGTAACTGAAGGGGTTAGTGATAAGTTTGGAGCAGCTTTTGGATCATTTGGATGGAGTGGAGAAGGTATCATGCACATTGAGAACTATCTGAGAAAAGCTGGTTTTACGATTATTGACAATCGATTTATTTTGGGCAGATCAGGAGTAGACACTCAGGTATTTCCGTTAAGGGTAAAGTTCGCACAGGAAGAGGGCATGAAGCTTGCAGAGAAAGCAGGCCGCATATTTGGGGAACAGATTTTGACGCATGATAAATTGTGACTTCAATTACGTAAAGTTTAAAATTATAGAAATGATGTGTGACAAATTACTAGAATCGAGTTTTAATTATTCATTTACGATGATAATAACTGATTATTTATTGGTACAAATTAGGATGGAGGGATTAATATGGATATGATTAAAAGTACTCTAAGTGTAGGAGAAATTGTTTCTATTTTGCCCAAAGCCAGTGAGATTTTTAAGCAATATAAAATTGACTTTTGTTGCGGAGGAAATAGACCGCTTATTGATGTAATTAAAGAACAGAACTTGAATGAAAGTGAAATCTTAAAGAAGCTCAAAGAAGCGTTTAATGAAAAGCTGAGTATTAAAAAAAGCAGCAAGGATTTTACGAAAATGACTTTAGGAGAGTTGACAGAATATATTGAGAATACTCACCATGCTTATCTAAAAAGTACACTTCCAGAGCTTAGTGAATTGACGATAAAAATAATGAGGGTGCATGGAGCAAATCATGAAGTACTATTTAGAGTACACAAACTTTTTATGGCGCTTAAGGCAGATCTAGAACAACACCTTTTAAAAGAAGAGGAAATTCTATTTCCATCAATTAGAGAGTATGATAGAAGTCCTTCAGATGAAAAATATTCAAAGGTCAAGAAGGTTATGAAGGAGACCGAAGATGAGCATGAAGCAGCAGGATCTATTCTCAAGGAGCTTAGAAAAATCACTGAGGATTATAAAGTTCCTGGTGACGGATGCAGCACCTATTCGCGAACTTTTAATATGTTGGAAGAAATTGAAGAAGACTTGTACCAACATATCCATCTTGAGAATAATATTTTATTTAAGAACTTGGAAACAAACTCAAAACATGTTCACTGATGGCATATAGATAGGCTCTGCGAGTGCATTACAATAGGGGATATACATCAAAGGGAGGGTAAAGCTTATGTATGATGTGATTATTATTGGAGGAGGACCAGCAGGATTTAGTTCCGCTCTCTACGCCTCGAGGGGAAAACTTAATACTTTGTTGATTGAGAGGGAATTTTCCGGTGGGCAAATGGCAACAACAAACGAGATGGAAAATTATCCGGGTTTTGAGGACCCTATAAGTGGTCCTGACCTTGCTAGACGTATGGAGAATCAGGCAAAAAGATTTGGTACAAAAGTGGTTAATGAGGGCGTAATTGATGTGGAACTAAACCAAATTATTAAGACCGTAAAGACTAGAGAAAGTATTTATCAGTCAAAAACAGTAATCTTGTGTATGGGTGCATACCCGAGAGAACTTGGAGTACCAAACGAAAAAGAACTTAGGGGTTCAGGTGTGTCATTTTGTGCAACATGTGACGGAGCTTTTTTTAAGGGGATGGAGGTTGCGGTGGTCGGTGGAGGTAATACTGCTGCACAAGATGCCCTTTTTCTTACAAGGTTTTGTAATAGAGTATTCCTGATTCACCGCAGAGACAATTTGAAGGCAACAAAAGTAATACAAGATGCTGTTTTGAGTAATAAAAAAATTGAGCTTATTTGGAACTCAACTGTTAAAGAAATTATAGGAGACTCAAAGGTTACTGGTATCAGAATAAAGAATGTTAAAACAGGTGAAGAAAAACAAGTAGCCATAAATGGTGTGTTTGTTGCGATTGGTAACATTCCTAATACAGGGTTGGTAAAGAATAAGATAGAGACCAATGAGGCTGGATACATTATTACCGATGATAATATGCAGACTAACATATTTGGTGTATATGCGGCAGGCGATATCAGGGAAAAGCCTTTGCGGCAGGTGATAACCGCAGCTTCGGACGGAGCAGTTGCGGCCTATATGGCTGAAATATATATCAGGGAGAATAGTCGGTAAAAATTGTATAAAATATTTTTGATTTAAGACAAAAATTACAGTTGCATTGTTAATTCTGATATGCTATAATTTTTTTGTTCAAGTATTGCGGGATAGTGTAATGGTAGCACAAATGTCTCTGGATCATTTTGTGAGGGTTCAAATCCTTCTCCCGCAGCCAAGATAAGTGGACAGATTAATGTGAGAAATTTACTCGCATTAATCTGTTCTTTATTTTTGCCTGATTTTATGCAATAATTATATTAACAAAGGAGTTGAAAGTATGACCGAAAAGGCACAAAAAAGAATGGTTTTTGGATACAACAGAAATGTTTTCAACCTTTTTGAGATAAATCAGGCACAGGCATTAGCTGTTAAATTACTTTTTGAACTTTATGCTGATGGATATAGTATGCAAGCAATATCAACCAAGTTAGAATTATGTAATATACCTTCACCATATAATAATGCAAAATGGGGAAAGCAAGCGATTTCAAAAATTCTATCATACGAGCGTTATGTTGGAGATGATGATTACCCACAGATAATAGATAAAGATTTATTTGAGAGAGTTCAAGAAGTTAGAAAAAGAAAGGCAAAATGAGATCTGTAAAATGTGACTTAAATTTTATTTATAAAAATGAAACGCTTATTAAGCGGGTTGCTGCTTATTGTCGAGTAAGTACTAAACATGAAGAACAGATTTCAAATTTTCATGAAGCAATTATATCAAATAATGATTTTGAAAAAGTGCAAGAGGAAAAGAAACGGAGAAGATTTGTAAAATAAGGATGTTTTTATGAATTACAAAGAATTGTTTGAAAAGTATCAATCTTTATTGATTGAGAATAATAATTTAAAAGATGAAATTAAAAGCCTGAAAACTCAGTTTGGAATTAATGAATGCCAGGCTAATTGTGATGTGGTTTTGAATCAAGAAGCGTTAATAGAGTCTAGCATTCAAGATTTATCAGAGGAGGAGCCAGTTGACAATCTTTCTAACTCAGAAGTTAATAATAAGTCAAAACCCCATGAAAAAATAGAACTTTATATGTCATTGTTTAAAGGAAGAGAGGATGTCTATGCAAAAAGATGGGTAAGTCCAAAGAAGGGTACAGCAGGATATTCGCCTTTTTGCATAAACGAATGGAGGCATGGTATATGCAGGAAGCCAAAAGGAAATTGTAACGATTGTACTCACAAAGAATATGCACCATTGAATGAGAAAGTAATTGATATGCATTTGAGGGGAATTGATAGTAAAGGTAATTCTTTTGTTGCTGGAATCTATCCACTTTGCCAAGATGAAACCTGTTGGTTTCTTGCCATTGATTTTGATAAAGGTGAGTGGCAAAAGGAAATTACGGTTCTAAGGGAAGTATGTGTGGAGTTTAATATTCCTTTAGCTGTTGAACGTTCACGTTCGGGAAATGGAGCTCATGCGTGGTTTTTCTTCAAACATCCTTTATCGGCTATGCAGGCAAGAAAGTTTGGGAGTGCATTAATTACTCATTGTATGACAAAAAGACACGAAATTCCATTTAAATCATATGATAGGCTTTTTCCAAATCAAGATACAATGCCAAAAGGTGGTTTGGGAAATCTTATCGCTTTGCCTTTTCAAAAGGCAGCAAGGAATGATAAAAATAGTGTTTTCATTGATGAAAATTTTGTGGCAATTGATGACCAGTGGGCTTTCTTAGATTCTATCAAAACGCTTTCTGAGGATGAAGTTGATACATATACTTGTAAACTATGCAGCGGTAATGAACTTGGTACACTTAAAAAGGATGATGAAGAGACACAAAAACCTTGGGAAGTAAGCAGGGTCGAATTATCTAATAATGATTATCCAGATACAATTCATATAACCAAAGCAAACATGCTGTATATTGAAAAATCAGGAATTTCGCAAAGAGCATTAAATCAATTAAAACGATTAGCTGCATTTAAGAATCCTGAGTTCTATAAAGCCCAAGCCATGCGTTTGCCAACCAGGAATAAGCCAATGATTATTTCATGTTCTGAGGAAACAACAGAATATCTATGTTTGCCTAGAGGTTGCGAGAATGATTTGAAAGCACTTATAAATAAATTTAAGGTAAGTGTAGATTTTGCTGATGAATCCAACAAAGGAAAAAGCATTGATATTGAATTTAACGGAACCCTGCGAGACGAACAGCCAAAAGCAATTGAAAAGCTCTTAGAGTATGAAAATGGTATACTTTGTGGAACAACAGCCTTTGGCAAAACAGTGGTAGCGATAAAATTGATAGCGGAAAGAAAAGTAAATACATTAATTCTAGTTGATAAGGTAAGTTTGGTTTCTCAATGGAAAAATAGAATAATGGAATTCCTCACAATAAATGAATGTTTACCTGATTCAATTGAGGGAAAAAACAAAGGCAGAAAGAAAACTAAAAGTATTATAGGACAATTAGGAGCAGGAAAAGACAACCTTAGTGGTGTTATTGATATAGCAGTTATGCAATCTTTGAATAGAATGGGAGAAGTTAAGGATTGCATTAAGAACTATGGCATGATTATTGTGGATGAGTGCCATCATGTTTCGGCTTTTAGCTTTGAAAAGGTACTTAAAAGTGCTAATGCAAAATATGTTTATGGATTAACTGCAACGCCTACCAGAAAAGATGGGCATCACCCTATTATATTTATGCAGTGTGGTCCAATCAGATATAGAGATGATGCAAAAAAGCAAGCAGAGAAAAGACCTTTCGAGCATTATATTATCCCAAGATTTACTTCTCTTCGTGTCCCATTGGATAAAGATGAAAGGGATGTTTCCATAAATGATTTATATGCTGAAATTGTTACAAATGAAATGCGTAATAATCAAATTGTGGAAGACGTCATTAAAAGCCATAAAATGGGGAGAAACTGTGTTGTGTTGACTGAAAGGACAGCTCATGTTGAATGGTTTTCTAAAAATTTGAGTAAATATATTTCGGATGTAATTACACTTACAGGTGGTATGGGAACTAAAGAAACTAGGGAAGTAATGAAAAGAATAGCAGAAACTCCTATTGAAAAGAATCTAACTCTTGTAGCTACCGGTAGATATATTGGAGAGGGTTTTGATGAACCACGATTAGATACCTTGTTCTTAGCTATGCCGATATCATGGAAAGGTACTCTTCAACAATATGCTGGAAGGCTTCATAGACTCTTTGAAGGGAAAAATGAAGTCCAAATTTATGATTATGTAGATATTCATGTGAGGATGCTTGAGAAGATGTATAACAAAAGACTCACAGGATATGCCTCAATTGGATATAAGGCAAAGGGTGAGATAGATAGGACAGATTTAATAAATGTAATATTTGATAAAAGCAACTTTTTGCCAGTTTATACGAATGATATTGAGAGTGCTGAGAGAGAAATTATTATTGTAAGTCCATTTGTAACAAAGAAGAGAAGCTTGCAAATGCTGAAGGTCCTTGAATCTGTCCTTAGTAATAAGGTAAAGGTTATCATAGTAACCAGACCAATTGAAGACTTTCAAAGTAAAGATATTACTTCTTTACGAGAAACATTGGAAACTCTTAAAGCTGCTGGAATAAGCATGGTTTATAAGCCCAATATTCATCAAAAGTTTGCAGTTATGGATCAAAAGATTGTTTTGTATGGAAGTATAAATCTAATGAGTTTTGGAAGTGCTGAAGAAAGTATTATGAGGTTAGAGAGCTATAATATTGCAAATGAATTGATTAAAAACATAGAAAGTTGAAGTGATTCAATGTTTTATGAGATAAATGTCATTATTTAAATGAAAAGAATAAAGTAATTATGTGAAAAAGGTTAAAAAAGACTATTGGAAGGAGAGAAAGGTATGCCACAGTTAAACGCAAAAGAATATGCGAGTTTTGAGAGTATAAAACATATTTCAGAAGATGGCTGTGAGTTCTGGTATGCTCGCGAACTTGCTACTGTGCTTGAATATACACAATGGAGGAATTTTGCAAAAGTAATAGATAAGGCAAGAATTGCATGCAAAAATAGCGGGTACGATATTGGCGACCATTTTGCTGAGGTCAGCAAAATGGTCGAAGCAGGTGTATCTTCAAAGCATGTAATAGAATATAAACTTACTCGATATGCTTGTTACCTTATCGTACAAAATGGCGACCCTCGAAAGGAAGTAATAGCACTTGGACAAACTTATTTTGCGATTCAGACGAGGCGACAAGAGGTTGCAGATTATTTTAACCAGTTGGATGAAGATAACAAACGTCTTGTTGTACGTGGAGATATAAAGCAGTGGAATCAAATGCTTGCAGAAGCGGCGCATAATGCGGGAGTTATCACTAACGAAGAGTATGCAACCTTTCAAAATGCTGGTTACATGGGACTATATGGTGGATTGACTGTTGCTGGTATTCATAAGAAAAAGGGTCTTAAGGAGAATGAAAAAATTCTTGATTATATGAGTAGTACGGAATTGATAGCAAATCTCTTCAGAATATCTCAAACGGAAGAAAAGCTTAAAAAAGATGGAATTCACACTGCTGATGCGGCAAATGAAGTGCACTTCATTGTAGGTAGTGAGGTTCGAGGTACAATTGAACGGGTAGGAGGTACATTGCCAGAAGATATGGTTACTCCAACTCGCAGTATCACGGAGATAGAAAGAGAACAGATAAAGAAACTAAAAAATTCAAAAAACAAATTGATGTTAGATGAATAGAAGATTAGTTTATAGATACAAGCTATTAGAACTATGTTGATCAATTTGGTTATTGGGGAGGATGAGATGTAAGTATATAAAATCAGAGTAACAATAACAGATATCGAACGTCAATATGAAAGGTACTTAAGAGCTTAGAAAGTAGGGGGGTTCCAAGGGTGGTTGCACCTTTTAGCGGAAGTCCTACACTTTTTAGCGGAACTCCATACAATTTAGCGGAATTCAATTAACGCTAAATTGTATTAAAATCAGAGTGATTAGACATATTAAAACTCAAATTTTGATACAATGTAAAGTCCTTGATTTCAAGGGCTTTTGTTGTTTTTGGGGGTTAAAATGGGGTTGCCAAGAAACCAACGGACGTTTCGCTCTACAGCGATAATAAAAGCAGCTGAGAACATATGTTTGACATGAGCTGATTTTATGATATAATTTATACAGGAGATGAAATTGTTAGACA
Organism: Bacillota bacterium; assembly: GCA_023421115.1. Classification (GTDB taxonomy): domain Bacteria; phylum Bacillota; class Clostridia; order Acetivibrionales; family Acetivibrionaceae; genus Acetivibrio. The sequence continues at coordinate 17,065 of JAEZUI010000272.1, forward strand.
ATAATGTGTATATAAGATCATTTGAAGAGAACTACAAAAGATGCATTATTCGAAAAACATCCAATATATGGCTAAAAAATTGATGGTAATATGACCATATGCTATAATAAGAGTAAGCAGGTGAAGATATGAAGATACAAAATCCTCATGATAAATTTTTTAAAGAAACCTTTTCAAAAATAGAAGTGGCAAGGGACTTTATGAATAACTATTTGCCACAAAGTATTATAAGAATTGTTGACTTGAATACGCTAGAGCCTCAGAAAGATAGCTTTATAAATGAAGAGCTACAAGAAGTATTTTCAGATATGCTTTTTAGGGTAAAGATTAATAAAAGGGAAGGATACGTCTATTTCCTTTTTGAACACAAAAGTTACAATAGCAGAAATATCTCTTTTCAGCTATTAAAATATATGCTGGAAATATGGGAAGCCAAGTGTAAAAAGGAAAATTCTTATGAGCTTCCAATTGTTATACCATTGGTGATTTATCACGGAAGTGATGAATGGAATATTAAGACCACCTTGGGAGAAATGATAAAAGGCTATAAAGAACTTCCGGAAGATGTGAAAAAATATGTTCCTGATTATGAATATCTACTTTATGATATATCAAGGTACACGGACGAAGAGATAAAGGGAGAGGCTATAAATAGAATAATACTAACAACATTTAGAGATATAAATAAGAGAAGTCTTGAAGAATTTATAGAATCAATTGTGATATCAGCAGAATATATAAGAGAATTAGAGGATAAACAAACAGGAATTGAATACTTTGAAACCTTAATGAGATATATTTTTAGTGCTAAAAAGGATATTACCAAAGAAGATTTTGATAAAATCATTGAGAGAATCGAATACTCTTATACAGAAGGGAGTGAAGAGGCGATGACTTTAGCTGAAATATTTAGACAAGAAGGAAGACAAGAAGGAAGACAGGAGGAGAAGAAAGAAACACTTTATAAAACAGCAATAAGATTATTAACTAAGAAATTTGGAAAATTGCCAGAAGAAATAAGGAATAAGATATCACAACTAGATACTGAGAATTTAGAGGTTATAATTGACAGTATTTTTGAATATGAGAGTTTAGAGGATGTAAAAAAATATATTTAAAAAAATGGAGAAGGCTCCAGTATTGTTATAGATAACAAGAAAGCAGTAGATATCTGTTCCCGGCAATCTTTAGGGTTCTGTTGCAAAAACTTTAAAAGACTTAAATCAAGGCACAATTATCCATATAGTGTATATAGATTTAAGCAACAACACCCATAATTTTATTTATTAACTGAACTTCGGAAAGGACACATTGAATTTCATCAATCTGTCCTTTTCTTATAATATGCATGAGTTCTATCCCTGAAATTGTTTTTTTAGCAGTTTCATAGCTCTTAAAACCCAGCATTGATCGAATTTTTCGCTTTATAAATCGGTGATCTTGCTCAATTATATTGTTAAGATATTTTGAGTTTCTCACAGTGGTAGTACATGGTAAATCACCAGAATATATTAATTCATCAATGGCTATTTGTGTAGCCTGATACTTATCAATTGTGATAACTCTAGGCTCCTTTGTATGTGCTGACTTAAATGCTTTTTTGAAAAACTTTTTAGCAGCTTCTTTATCACGATTTTCTGATATAAAGAAATCTATAGTGTTACCATCAGAGTCAACTGCCCTATACAGATAGCAATCTTTGCCTTTGATCTTAAGGTAAGTCTCGTCCATCCGCCATGAATCATTTGTTGTTTTTATGTATTTTCGCATCTTTTCTGTAATTATTGGTGAATATTGATGTACCCATCTCATAATAGTTGTAGGAGCCATTTCTAAGCCACGTTCAGCCATAATATCTATTAACATTCTATAACTCAAAGGGTATTTTAAGTACCACCTGACACATAGTAGTATTATACTTGATTCAAAATGTTTCCACTTAAATAAATTTGATTCCATTTTAATATCCTTATTCCTCTATATTTATGGTAAGATTATATACAGTCAGTGGATTTTTTGCAACAGAACCGGAAAATTATCCATTGTTGTTATTTGGCTGTTGTTCAACTATTATAACTGTACTGCCGGTAGGTTCAAATCCGGTCTCGGAGGCAAGATACAATGTAATAGTATGCTCACCAACCATAGTTAAGTTGACATTATTCCAAATAAGTGCGTTAGAAAAGGCATTTCCTGTAACCTCTACGCAATTAATGTTAGTTTCGTGCATTGTTTCATTCATAGGATTAGTTATTCTATATTTGAAGTTAACTAGACCATTAGGCACATTGAAAACTGTAGTATAAGTAACAAAGGACATTACAATGGGAGGCGCCTTAAAAAACGGATTAAAAAGAAGATCGCGCCCATGAAGCTTTGTAATTTCGTCAAATACATGAATGTTAACAATTGCCGGTGAAATACTTAATATGACAATCCCCACCCTTACTAAATTTACTTTTGTTTTTATATATTTCTAAAATAAAATCATTTCACGATTTATATAGATATTAAATATTCTACTTTATTTTGGTTATTTATTCAATAAGTAATATTAGCCTAGTCTAAAATATAAATTGCTTTGAAAGAACTTATGTATTAAAATGTTTATCGAGAAACATATGGCCCGACAAGAGAAAATTGGCAGCTACTATTATTAATACAATCTTGAAATGAGGTGCAGATATGATTAAACGTGCTAATGAGATGGTTAAAGAAATTAAAGAGCAAATGAGAGGCGGAAAAGGTTCAGTTGAAATTCTTCATGTTTTTCAACAGGAGGAGCTTAAGGGGAAAGCCAGACTTTGTGCAAAAATTACAATAGGTCCCGGTTCGTCTATAGGACTTCATCAACATGAAAATGAAGAGGAAATATTTTATATTGTGCAAGGTAAGGGAACTGTAAATGACAATGGAACATTAAGTGAAGTGAAAGCAGGTGATGCAATTATTACTGGGAACGGAGCGTCACATGCTGTAGAGAATACTGGAGATAGTCTTTTAGAAATGATTGCAGTTATTTTGCTTTACTAGGGAACGATTAAAATATAAGTTCCAACTCTGGGATAACGAAAAACTTGATTTGATAATGTTCTCATAATATGAGAATAAGAAGTTGTTTTTTCGTTATCCCTAAGGTTATTTTTAGAAAAGGTCAAAAGGTGATTTTTAGCAGTGATGATTAAAGATAGTTGCAGCTTTAGGCGGCAACTATCTTTAAGAGTTTGTCTATAATCTTATCAATATTGTTAAGGTCAAATTCTATAGGTATAATACCAGGTATAGTAGGTAGCAAATACTTTAATTCTAAAATAATGTTGTCTTTTTTTCGGACAAGTTCTTCATAATTATGAAATTCTTCACCTTCTCGTATTTGATGCAGGGCTCTTACGCTTAATTCCTGTTCCCAATTAATAATCTTTTCTCTTATAAATCTATTTTCAATGGATAGGCTTGATATTTCTTCATTGAGCTTAGTGATTGTGTTTTTCAGGCTCTTTTTCATAAAGTGCATTTTAAAAGGAAAAGTGACTTTTTTTATTTCAGCACTGTCTTTTATGAAATCATACCATTCATTTAGTTTAGCTGTTATATTCATATTAATTTCTTTCATTTTATCTAAATTGGCTTTAAAGCTTTCAATATCGCTTTCAATTTCAAATTTGGATGAATTGAATATCTTTTCATAAAAAGCATCGGAGTTGCCTTCGATCCCTGAAGATAGGGATTTTAACTGTTTGTGAATATCACTTAGTTCATTTAGCAGTGAAAGTACAAATTCCGACCTTCTTTGTATATTACTGTCTTTCATTTAATCACCTCTATATTCTTTCAAATACTTAGAGGATACCCATCCGGATAATCCATCAATTGTAGTTATTTTATACCATATTCCCTTTTCGGCTTGCTTAGTTACGACTGATTCAAAGGGAAGCTGCAGTACCCTTTTAGAAGAGGCATCGGGCTCTTCTCTTAGATTGAGTCCTGTTTGGGCAATAACTATGTATTTATGCTCATCAATATGTTCTGGTTCAGTGATAGGTTCAGCATCAGTTTGGGCCACAACTGCTTGAGGAGTTGTGCTTATATCAAGTATCTCGTTTATTTCCTCCCATGCATAGGAAATAATTTCTTTAGTAGCATAGAAGGCTTTAGCTTGTTCATCCATCAGGTCTAGGCCTATGTATTTATAGGTCAGAGCTTTGCCGGAGGGAAAAAAACAAAGAAAGCAGTAGAAAACGGCAAGGCCTGTTAATGACAGCTTTTTGTGTTTGATAATGAAGCGTATTGGTGCAAATATAATATAAGCAATAGATAAGAATAGTCTTTTTATACGTTCGGCTAAACTTATTTTTTCTTCATAAGAGTTTTCATAAGATGTTTTATTATAAGAATCTCTGAGTAATTGAAATTCCGATGAGTGTGAATTCGCGGCAGTGTATTTCTGAACTGGTGAAATAGTTGGGTCGGAAATATTGTCGTTTTGAGTATAACTTTTTTGTCTCTTAGCTATTAATGATGACTTCAATTTGTGTATATAGCCAATTAATGTTTTAAATATGTATATTAGTCCTCCTAAAATAAAGCCAGTTGTGAGCCTAAGTCCTCTAAACAAGAAAAAAGGAAGCTTTATAAGCAAGGCTTTAAGGTCGGCAATTATATCTTGGGAATACTGACCGAACCACTCCTTTACAGAGAAGGGGAGGTCAATTTCGATATCCCTGCTACTTCTGATATCCGTACTCTCAATATTCAATTCTGTATTTAACATTGAGGAGGTAAAGTCAAATCTTAAGGAAGGTAAAGTATCTTTGATAGTTACCTTAAACACATCCTCATATCTTTCCTTACCGGAATAATTATTTAAATACTTGCCCGTTATGAACAAATCCGTATTCCAATGGTCACTTACTACTTTAATTGTCCATGCTGCAAGCTCTTTATTTTCTGAGCTTTCAAGAGGATCATCAAGCAGTTCCTTTAAGGCAATTATAGAGTCCTTAAGTCTCAATTCATTTACTCTAATTATGGATAATCTTCTTATATATTCATCCGAATTATTTAAATAAGGAAGTAGTTCTTTAATTGTACTTAGTTTTTTTATAATCTTTTCAGTATCTCTTTCAATCTGATACCAGTCAGGATATCTTTCAACCGACATATTTAAAGCGCACATCTTTTTCACCTCTCTTTTCGGTGATGTGGGAAAAATCTTTCTAAATATATCATATCATGGTTTTACGGGGAATTATGTAGATAATATCTACTAACTTATAACTAGTAAATATGGTTTATTTATAGTCTTTTGAGCATAGTACCAGAACTAGGCCGTTTTTTATGCAAAGTTCAGGATTAGGCCATTTCAAAAAATAACCCTATACAATATTTAAGTCAGAAAGTCCATCAAATCAGGTTTTTTGAAATGGCAATTGACCAGTTATTTTTTTGGAATCACCTTATATGAAAACATACAAAAGTTTAATATTATATTTAGTGCTATGGTAGATTTGTTAAATTTAATTAATTAATTGATGAAATATTGAGTCAATAGAGAGATAATTAACATATTTTATAATAGATTTATTTTATTATTTCTGAAATATGATATAATTTAATTGTTAGGTGATTTAAAAATAACTTGATCAATTTTTTTGAAATGACCTAATTGCTATTCTTAATTTGTTGTATAGTAATGAATTCTATAGGTAAAGGCAAAATTTATACAAATTTACAGGAATAGGAGCGATATCTATTGAAAAAAACATTCGTTCTTGACACTAATGTACTACTGCAAACTCCCTTCGCATTATATTCGTTTGGTGACAATAGAATAGTAATTCCAGAGGTAGTTTTAGAGGAATTGGACAAATTTAAAAAGGACAATTCAGAACTAGGGGCAAATGCACGCCATGCAGCAAGGATATTGGATGATTTAAGGTTAAAAGGAGATCTTAGTAAAGGAGTTGCATTAGAGAACGGAGGAGAATTAAGAGTTGAGTTAAATTGTAATAATGTACAATTACCTGTCAGTTGGTCGGATTTAAACAACGATAATAGAATTTTAAAGGTATGCAAGGGACTAATTGAAAAAGGTGAAAGTGTTTTTTTGGTAACAAAAGATGTTTTTGAAAGAATAAAGGCTGATATAATAGGGATTGTAGCGCAGGACTTTTTTGCGGAGCAGGTGCCTGAATATAAAGAGCAATACCAAGGAAGGCTCGATGTGTATGCAAAGGAGGAAAAAATTAACGAATTTTACAGCAAAGGTTCTTTAAATGTTGAAGATATATTTTGTTTTAATTGTGACTACTCTAAGCAGGAGTGTCCGGAATTGGTTATAAACCAGTTTTTGATAATCCACTCTTCAGTTAACAAAAAGCAAACAGCTTTAGGTAAGTTTGACGGTAAAAGAATTGTACCGTTAAGATTTTTACAGGAAAGGCCTTTTGGTGTTTCACCAAGGAATGCAGGACAGAAATTTATGCAGGAAGCTCTAATGATAGATGCTGATAAGGCGCCTCTTGTAATTGTGAAAGGACCGGCAGGAACTGCAAAGACTTTCTACTCTCTAGCTGTCGGACTGCATAAGATTATGGGCGAGCAAAGCAAGTTATATAGAAAAATACTTGTATGCAGGCCTAATGTTCGCTTAGATGAGGATATAGGCTTTTTGCCGGGTACAGAGCAGGACAAAATTGCTCCCTTCCTTAGGCCTGTAATAGATAATCTTGAGGTGTTGATAGATAATGATGAAAATGAAAGATACAGCAGTGAAAAGGAGTTAAAAGACAAAGTAGATGAGCTTTTTGACAGGAAAATAATCAATACTGAGGCAATTGCTTTTATACGTGGGCGTTCTATAGTAAAGCAGTGGGTTATTATTGATGAAGCTCAGAATCTTACACCTAAACAGGTTAAAGGTATAATAACCCGTGCCGGAAAAGGAACGAAGATAATTTTAATTGGAGATCCGGAACAGATTGACCATCCGTTTCTAGATATCAGAACAAACGGATTGTGTTATGCTTCAGAGAGGATGAAGGGAAGTTCGCTGTGTTATCAGATTACTTTGACGGATGAAGAGTGTGAACGTTCTGATTTAGCTTATGAAAGTGCAAAAAGAATGTAAAGAAGAAAACTTAAAAAATATATTATACTTTAGAAAGTAAAAATCTCGGGGGCTTTTTAATGCTCCCGAAGTTTTTTATAGATTTATTAAAAGAAGGAATTTTTCAAAAAATGACGAATAATATTAATCTTATAATTAGCTTATATTACCAACAAAAAAACTGAGGTAAGTTCATGACAAATAATATAAAAAAATCGATATTGCGTATACTATGAATATAATAATTACACAGATGATTAAGAGCAAAACATGCAGTTGCTTGCTTTATGCTTGGAGGAGATTAATATGCGAGTTTTAATGCTATCGTGGGAATATCCGCCTAGAATAGTTGGCGGAATATCTAGAGTTGTTCATGGTTTGGCCCAGAAAATTGCATCGGAGGGAAATGAAGTTCATGTTATAACATGCTGGGAGATGGGAACAAAAGAACTGGAGAAAGACGAAAATGTATATGTCCACAGACTTCACTCATATAATGTAGCTGCAAATAATTTTGTGGATTGGGTCCTTCAGCTTAATTATGTACTAATAGAATATGGAGCCAAATTGATTAATGAAACGGGAAGATTTGATATAATTCATGCTCACGACTGGATAGTTGCATTTGCTGCAAGAGCCTTAAAGCATTCATATACAATACCTATGGTTGCAACAATCCATGCAACCGAGCATGGTAGAAACTGTGGGATACATAGCGATACTCAAAGTTACATTAATAATGTTGAGTGGTGGCTTGCATACGAATCGTGGAAACTTATAGTAAATAGCGGATATATGAAAAGTGAAGTAAAGCATGTTTTTAATATACCGGATGATAAGATATATATTATCCCTAACGGTGTTAATTTGAATAAATTTGATGGCTATGAAAAGGATATAGAATTTAGAAGAAGGTATGCTTCAGATAATGAGAAAATAGTTTTCTTTGTAGGAAGACTTGTAAACGAAAAGGGAGTACATGTTTTAATTGATGCTGTTCCAAAGACTCTTCACTATTATAACGATACAAAGTTTATAATAGCCGGAAAGGGCCCAGAGATAGATCACTTAAAGTGTATGGCATATCAGAGAGGTATAGCGCATAAAGTCTGTTTCACAGGTTATATTTGTGAGGACGATCTTAAAAAACTCTACAAATGTGCTGATGTAGCAGTATTTCCGAGCCTTTATGAACCGTTCGGTATTGTTGCATTAGAGGGAATGGTAGCTAATGTACCTGTCGTGGTGTCCGAGGCAGGTGGCCTTGCAGAGATAGTTGAACACGGTGTGGATGGAATGAAGTCTTATACAGGTAATGCTAATTCTCTTGCTGATAGTATATTAGAGATATTGCATAATCCCGATAAAGCTGAAAAAATGAAGAAAAGAGCCTATGACAAAGTTAATACCATATATAACTGGGATGTAATTGCCAAACAGACCCTTAAGGTTTATAACGATATTATACAAGAGGCAAAAAGAATAGACTGGAAACTCCCTAGTATAAAGGAAGGATTGAATAATTTGTAAGGATAATTTTTATTAAGGTGATTCCTAAAAAATAACTGGTCAATGGGTGTTTCAAAAAAGCTGATTTTATTGGGTTGTAGATATATATATTGACTAATGAATTTTTTTGAAACACCTAAGATATATAAATTATTGTTTTTATACTAGAAAAATGTGCTATAATATAAAGGTTGTAAATAAAATATACTTGGTATTTTGATTATAATACGCTGTAAAAAGTGTGAATAAATAGAGAATAATAAATGAATGTTAAGATTGGCCGTTTTTTGATAGGTTTTTTGAACGGCCTAATATGAGCGGATTTAAAAAACAATATTTAATGCTGTTGCAAAAACTATATATCTTGTTCTTATCATTGGCCTTGAAGCGAATATTAATGATCCGTGACTTGATTTTTGTTACAGGAAAATAAAGTCATTCTTGGGCTTTGTTTCTGCGTGCGGTCATTAAAAAGGTCTGACTTTAAAAACTAAAATGAAATAAAAATTTATAGAAGAAATTAGAAGAAAGCGGAGGTTTGATTGTGGCTAAGAAGAAGAAAAAACTAAAGATAATTCCACTAGGGGGAATGGGGGAAATTGGCAAAAACATAACGGTTTTTGAATACGACGAGGATATGTTTATTGTCGATTGCGGAGTGGCTTTTCCTGAAGATGATATGTTAGGAATAGACCTTGTTATTCCCGATGTGACTTATATCTCGAAAAATGCCGAGAAAGTTAAAGGAATAGTGGTTACCCATGGGCATGAAGATCATATAGGGGCGCTACCTTATATATTGAAGGATTTAAAGGTGCCGGTTTATGGAACAAGGTTGACGCTAGGACTTTTAGAACAAAAACTCGAAGAACATGGAATTTTAAAGGATGTAGAGCTAAGGGTGGTTAAGCCATCGGATATTATAAACCTTGGTTGCTTCAAAGTGGAGTTTATACGTTCAACCCATAGTATTGCGGATGCTGTGGCTCTTGCGATACAGACTCCTGTTGGAACTGTGGTTCATACTGGAGACTTTAAAATTGACTATACCCCAATTCAGGGAGACCCTATGGATTTGGCGAGATTGGCGGAATTGGGCAATAAGGGTGTTCTACTGCTAATGAGCGACAGTACTAATGTTGAACGTCCAGGTTACACAATGTCTGAGAGAACTGTAGGAGAAACCTTTGAAGAAATATTTATGAATGCAAAAAGAAGGATACTTATTGCAACCTTTGCTTCAAATGTTCATAGAATTCAACAGGTTGTGAATGCAGCTGCCAAGTTTGACAGAAAAATTGCCATTTGCGGCAGAAGCATGATAAACGTTGCAAAAGTTGCTATGAATCTAGGATATCTTAATATGCCGGAAGGAATGCTTATTGATATTGACCAGATCACAAAATATCCTGAGGAAAAACTGGTTATCATTACCACCGGCAGTCAGGGTGAACCTATGTCAGCACTAGCTAGAATGGCAGCCGGTGATCATAAGAAGGTGGAAATTGTACCCGGTGATCTCGTAATTATTTCAGCAAGTCCTATACCCGGAAACGAAAAAACAATATCAAAAGTTATCAATGAGCTTTTCCGTAAAGGTGCAGAAGTTATATATGAATCCTTGGCGGAAATTCACGTTTCAGGACATGCATGTCAGGAGGAGTTAAAGCTGATTTACAGCCTCATAAAGCCTAAGTTTTTTATTCCTGTACATGGAGAGTTCAGGCATCTTAAGCGTCATGCAAACCTTGTAAATGAATTGGGAATGCCATCAGAAAACATTTTTATCATGGATATAGGCAAGGTTATGGAACTTACGGATGATTCAGCCCGTATTAATGGAAGTGTTACGTCGGGAAGAGTGCTAGTAGACGGCCTAGGCGTAGGAGATGTCGGGAATATCGTACTGAGGGATAGAAAGCATTTGTCTCAAGATGGTCTTATAGTTATTGTTATAACCATCGAAGGAGATACAGGAAATGTTGTTGCTGGACCAGATATTATTTCGAGAGGATTTGTATATGTCCGGGAATCGGAAGACTTGATGGAACAGATAAAGGAAGTTAGCCGAATGGCTCTTCAAAGATGTGAGGACAAGAGAAAAAATGATTGGTCTACTAAAAAGAGTATAATTAGAGATGCACTAAGAGACTATTTGTATGAAAAGACAAAAAGGCGTCCTATGATTCTTCCGATAATTATGGAAGTTTAGACACATTATTTAACCTTTATAGGCTGTTAGCAGTTTGTAAAGGTTAAAGTATTTAAGAGAGTAAATGTATATCTTTTGAGGCGCTGCAAAAATGATTGGAGGGGTTAAGAATGATAATTATCGGTGAGAAGATAAATAGCAAAACAGCTGCCGTTAAGGATGCTATTGAAAGAAAAGATTCGCTTTATATACAGGAGCTTGCCAAAAGACAGTACGAAGAGGGAGCAACTTACATAGATGTTAATGCAGATGTTTTTGAAGACCAACCGGAAAGGCTTGAGTGGCTTGTTAGCACTATTTCCGATATCATTGATGCACCTTTTTCAATCGATTCTCAAAATGCCTCAGCGATAGAAAAAGCCCTGAAAATTAACAGAAATCCAAAGCCTATTATAAACTCCATAACCGGTGAGAAGGAAAAATTGAATTCCATACTACCTCTAGTGGTTAATTATGATACAAGTGTAATAGCATTATGTATGGATGATACCGGTATGCCGGAGACTATGGAAGAGAGGCTTTCTATTACCGACAATCTTATATCGAGACTTACAAAGGAAGGTGTAAGGTTTGAGGATATTTACATTGATCCCTTCGTAAGACCTGTAGGTACAGGTAGTCATAACGGCTCAATAGCTCTTGAAACCTTCGCAAAAATCAGAAGAGAGTTTCCTGGTATTCATATTGCGTGCGGCATAAGCAATATATCTTATGGAATTCCCGCAAGAAAACTTATGAATCAAGCTTTTTTGGTAGCGGCAATGGTATGCGGAGCAGATACGGTTATACTTGATCCTCTAGATAAGAAATTAATGTCACTGCTTTATGCGACAGAAACTCTTACAGGAAATGATGAGTTTTGTATGAATTATCAGATGAAATTTAGAGAAGGTATGTTGGATTTTTAAGTGTAAGCGTTATAAGAAGCATTATTGGAAAATAGAGTTTCGTTTAGATATGTTAATGCGTTATTTAATTACAACAACATTTTGCGTAAACTCTTGTCCAGCTTTGCGATAAAGAGGATTTTGATACCCTAAAACATACATATCCGTGGCAAAAGATTCAATTTCAAGCATTCTTCTTAATAGTGGATTGCATGATTTTGAAAAATTAGCTGTTTTAGTTATAACAGGAAGGTGAGTGATTTTATTGATATTGGATAAAAGCTGCCTTCCTTTATTATTTAGTCCTAAAACTCTTGCGTACTGAGGTCCGCCAAATTTGTTAAAGGTTTCAAATTCCACTGATGTAAGACCTGTCAATAGACTTGTAACAATCCTTTGAACCCTTGTCCTAGTATATCTTTTGGTGGATATTTTCTCAATAAGCTCATCTAATGTACCAGAGGCTTCTGCTGCATCCTTTATCCGATTTTCCATTCCTTCCGAAACATAGGGCAACAGTTTTATTTCTTCTCTGGTCATTCTACGGATACTTGAAAGAATTAATAATTCATAAATACTTGAATATACAGGGCCTCTTCCTGCACTAAATTCATCATCTAGGATATTGAGGCAATTAGGTGGCAAAACCATAGCCAATTGATTCTTATCTGTTCGAATATATTTTCTGATGGATGTAGCACTTGAAATGCTACCAGTGATTTCCTCCGAATTATAAGCATTATTTATTCGTTTTATGGATAGGGGAGTGATTCTGCTTTTAAGCCTTTTTATTGCTTTGATGTATTCAATACCTAATATATTGTTTGGCGATCCTATAACAGCTTCAAAGTCAGTTATATTATTGCCTTTTTCAGTTAAATAGCTTTTTATTGCTATTTCTCTTGATGCAGGAAAGGATTTTCCTTTGCCTAACTCTTGTTTTAGGACCTTTTTATAGCTTTCCGGTTCATTGAGCAAAATTTCTGCTATAATGTTAAAAGTATCTATATCGGCAGCTTCACTTCCAAAACATAAATAATCTACAACACCAATGTCATTAAGGATTTTAACAGCTCCATAAGCAAAAAACTCAGCACTAGACATGGCATAGGGTACGGGAAGCTCAATAACCAAATCAACCCCGCACTGCAAAGCCATTTTTGCCCGGGCCCATTTGTTTACAATTGCAGGTTCTCCCCTTTGTATAAAGTTTCCGCTCATTACGCAAACGACAAAATCCGCATTACACAAACTTTTAGCTTGCTCAAGGTGATACAAATGACCGTTGTGAAATGGGTTATATTCAACTATTAGGCCTAATACTCGCATAAAAAATTCCTCTCAATAGTGTATGGCTATATGCTTACTTTACAAAGATACTTGTATATTATAACCTATGTAGCATTTTTTTAGAATTATCAAATTTGTGATTTTTAAAAAAGGTATTTCATCTATAGCCTTGCTGATAGAAAAAATAAATCATGTATTGATGGAGATAATAATTAATTATAAGGCAGTACTTAGAAATCTAAAGTACTGCCTTTTGTTGTAAACTGCTTAACCTTCTTTGTCATTTTCTTTAGCTGCTTTTTCCACACTTTCGGTGTTTGATATTGCAATTCGTCCTTTTATATCAGTGAGATACATATTGTTTTCGTTGACGACTTTTTCAAGTTCATAGATTGAGTAGTCAAGCTTACTTGTAAGATCCTGATTTTTGGGATCTATTGTGTTTTTGTATATTGCCC
>JAEZUI010000002.1 GCA_023421115.1 Bacillota bacterium
CTACGCAAAAATCGTACCTCAGCTTGATAATTTTCGCACGCGTCTATGCGACATCCTGTCGCGAGACGCTAAAAATGCCATCCGTGGCATTTTTGCTTCAAATTATCAAGCTTTCGGCAACAGCTTCAAATGGTCAGGTCAAGTAATTGCGTCATTTGACAATAAAACAGGTTTATACTTTAATTAGGTTATTTTGGGCTGTTTTTTTGTGAAGGCTTTTTATTTATAGGGTTTTGTATGTGTGGGGAATTTAGGGTTTATAAATTTTTGTTAGACTTTATATTAAAAAAAAGTTATAATCTATAAATGTGATTAACTTTATTGAACTCTAATTTTTTATTAGAAAATTTGGGTTTGATATCTATAGATTTTGGGTTCTTAGGGATTTGGATAAAATAAAGGCAGCATATTAATTGGGGTTTGTAGTTAAATGACAATTTAATTGTTGCTGACAATAGGAGAGTGAATTAGTTTTGAAAAAGGGTACTATATTGAGTGGTATGAGGCCTACAGGAGCATTGCATTTGGGAAATTATTTTGGTGCTCTCGAAAATTGGGTGAAATTACAGGATGATTATGAATGTTTCTTTTTTGTTGCTGACTGGCATGCTCTGACTACGGGGTATGAGGATACTTCAGAGATAAAAAATAATATAAATGAATTGGTTATAGATTGGATAAGTGCTGGGCTTGATCCGGAGAAATGTACGATATTTTTGCAGTCAAAAATAAAAGAGCATGCAGAGCTTCACTTGCTTTTTTCTATGACTACACCATTGTCATGGCTTTTACGTTGTCCGACTTATAAGGATCAGTTAAACCAGTTAAAGGATAAAAATATTACCACTTATGGGTTTTTAGGTTATCCGAATCTTCAAGCGGCAGATATTCTTATATATAAGGCTGGGTTTGTTCCGGTTGGGGAGGATCAGTTGCCGCATTTAGAGCTTACTAGGGAGATAGCTAGGCGTTTTAACTTTTTCTATGGAGAGGTTTTTCCAGAACCGCAGCCTATATTGACAAAGGCGAAAGTTTTGCCGGGTACTGATGGAAGAAAGATGAGCAAGAGTTATGCAAATACTATTGCACTTTCAGATAGTCCGGACACCTTAAGAAAAAAGGTAAGTACAATGGTTACAGATCCTGCTAGGATAAAAAAGGACGATCCTGGACATCCCGAGGTTTGTACTGTATTTTCTTTCCACAAAGTTTTCAGTGAAGGGGAATTGCCTGAAATTGAAGAGGCGTGCAGAGGTGGAAAAATTGGCTGTGTTCAGTGTAAGAGGAATCTTGCCGATAAGATGGTTCAGTACTTTGAGCCAATATATGAAAGAAGGCAGAAGGTTTTAGAAAAACCAGAGATGATTAAGGAAGTGCTTCATGAGGGAAATAAAAGAGCAGAAAATGCTGCAAAGAAAACAATGGAAGATGTAAGAAGCGCAATGAAGATAGATTTCATGTAATGACACGTATAGAATTGTGGTTTCTACTATCCTTTTAGAGTGGTGGTGGGATTAAATGGAAAGTGTTTTAACAAATGCTTGTACTATAAAAATTGAAAACTTTGAAGGTCCCTTTGATTTGCTATTCCACCTGATTGAAAAGAATCAGGTGGATATATATGATATACCTATTAACCAAATAGCAGATCAATATATGGACTACCTTTTTCAAATGCAGGAAATGGATCTTGAAGTGGCCAGTGAATTTCTTGTTATGGCAGCTACTCTTTTGCACATTAAGTCAAAGCTTCTGCTGCCAAGTCTTAAGCAAAACAAGGAAGAAGAGATTGACCCAAGGGAAGAGCTTATTTTAAAGCTTGTCGAGTACAAGAAGTATAAACAATTTGCAGAGCTTTTAAAGGTCAGGGAAAAAGAGTGGGAAAAGGTGTGCTACAGACAGCCCGAGGAAATTGATATTAAAAGGGTGGACGAGCCAATAGAACTATCCTACGACGAACTAAAGAGGGTATATGTCAATCTTATTGAACGCAATGAAAGAAAGATGAACAAAAGTGCCGGCAAGATGACTCAAATACTTCAGATTGAGAAAGTATCCCTTAAGAGCAAAATAAGAGAAGTAATCAGGACACTTATAAATAAGGCTTATTTTAGGTTTTCAGATTTATTTTCCGTTGCTACAAAATCCAAATTGGAAGTTGTAACAGGATTTTTAGCAATTTTAGAACTGGCTAAGCTTAAAAAAGTATCAATTATGCAGAATGCCCAGTTTGCTGAAATTACGGTTCACAGAACTGCTGAAAACCTCGAGGATATTGATGAGGAAAAAATTGCAGCTGAAAGTTAGAACGGAAGAATAGCATTGTTTTTGGAGGAAAAGCTCACATGGATTTAAAAAAACTTGAAGGAATAATAGAAGGTCTTCTTTTCGCATCCGGTGATAGGTTATCTTTAGAAAAAATATGTGAGATCGCAGGTATTGACAAAAAAGCTGCTAAGCTAGTTATAAACAATATGATAGTAAACTATAACAACAATCCTGCTAGAGGTATAACCATCAGGGAGATTGGCAACGGCTATCAGTTGTGTTCAAAACCTGAACTGTACGATTATGTAAAAGTTATGTTTGAGCCAAAACAAAAAAGCGGTCTGTCTCAGGCAGCCTTTGAGACGCTTGCTATAATAGCATATAACAGGCCTATCACAAAGGCAAAAATAGAAAAAATCCGGGGCGTTAATTCCGATAGTGCCGTTATAAAACTTATTGAGAAGAATCTTGTCAAGGAAGCCGGAAGGTTGGATGCGCCCGGCAAACCTATACTCTATGAGACAACGGAGGAATTCTTCAGAAGTTTTGGTTATAAGTCTGACAGTGATCTGCCTATATTTGAAATGAATGAGATCCCAGAGATTTTAGAGTCAAGCATGGAAGTAAGTAATGAGGATAATAGCTCGGAATCAAGCATGGAAGTAAACAATGAGGATAATGGCTCGGAACTAAATGAAAATAGTCAAATGTAAATAGCTAAATATAAATACCATAAAATACAAAAAATACACAGTTAGGTGTATTTTTTTTGTTTTTAAGGTAAAAATATCTAGTAAGGTTGTTGCAAAAAATAACCGGTCAATTGCCATTTCTAAAATATGCTTTGAAGGTATTTTGCTTCTTACACGTTATAAGAAAATTTTAGAAAATGGCCCAAGAGGTGTAGTGATGTGTTAATTGCTATAATAATGTTATCTGTGGCTTTTATATTATTAGCCTTATGTTTAATAAGAATAAATATAGCTTTAGAGTATAACAGAGAGGGTGTTAACGACCATATTGTGTTGTCTTTATTTATACTGAACGGGTTAGTTAAATATAAATATGAAATTCCAAAAGTTAAAGCAGCGAAAAGGGGCTTTATATTTAAAAAAGTAAAGGAAAAGGGCAAAAAGGAAAAAGATAAATCAAAGCATAAGGGAAAAATTAGTTATGGCCATGTACTAAAAAAAATTAAGTACTATCGGAATCTCAAAAACAAGTATAATGTGTTGATTGAAAAAATAATCGGTTACTTAAAATGCAGACTCCAAATTAAAAAACTTGATTTAAGTGTTACGTTAGGAACAGATAATGCCCATCATACTGCAGTATTAATAGGATTATGCTGGTCGGTTGCAGGACTTATACTATCATTTATTCACAACAATTTAAATCTTATAGAAAAGAATATCAATATTAAACCTGATTATATGGGAAAAAAATTAAAAGTTGATTTATTTTGTATATTAAGTGTGAGAATTGGACATATTATTATCGTTGGCTTAATATATTTAGTGCACATAATAAGAAGTAAATTAGGCTTTGTGGTAGTAAGCAGAAGTGTTTCAGGATAAAGTGATTTGAAAAAACATAAAAATTTTATTGATACAGGTGGTGATAGAGTTGGCGGAACATCCAATTCAGGGACTTATGACAACGGCCATGGAAAGTATCAAAGATATGGTTGATGTAAATACCATAGTAGGTGATGCTGTACAGGCGCCGGACGGTACAATAATTATACCTATTTCAAAGGTTAGCTTTGGGTTTGCGGCAGGGGGCGGAGAATATAATTCCGGCGGCAAAATTATAACTGAATGTGAAGATGGCAAACAAAAGCAGATTGAAACTGGAGGCAGTGAAAAACATCCGTTTGCCGGAGGTAGTGGTGCAGGTGTCAGTATAAACCCTGTAGCGTTTATGGTGGTAGGACAGGGACAAATAAAGCTGTTACCTGTGAATGTAAATGCCTCGGTTGAAAAGATACTTGATCTTATTCCGGAATTAATAGAGAAGGCAAACGACTCTTTTAAAAAGAAGATAAAAGTTAAGAAGGATCTGAAGTCCGGTGGAAAAAGTGAAAAAGATGAAGAGGACGAAGATGATTAATAGGTTGTTAGGTGGGAAACTAAAAAAATCCTGCCTTTTTAATTTGTAGAGTTTTTTCTTGTAGAGAAGAATTTATTTTGATATTCATAGAAATTAGCCTTTATATAAAGTATAATACTTATTAGACCGTTTCAAAAAATAACCTATACAAGATTTATGTCACAAAGCCCGTTAAATCAATTTTTTTGAAATGGCAATTGACCAGTTATTTTAGGAATAAGCTTATTACAAAAACATGGATTAAGAGGTTGAATTATAATTTATGGAAATGATAAGGTTGCAGAAATATATTGCCGATTGCGGTGTTGCTTCAAGAAGAAAGGCTGAGGAATTAATCCTTCAGGGAAGTGTAAAGGTAAATGGCAGCGTGGTAAGTGAAATGGGAATTAAGGTTGGTGAAGGTGATTTAGTTGAGGTAAACGGTGAAGTTATAAAACCTGAAAATAACAAAGTATATATTTTGCTAAATAAACCTTCAGGTTATGTTACCACTGCAAAGGATCAATTTGGAAGACCTACCGTGCTTGATCTTTTAAAAGGTATACAAGAAAGAGTTTTTCCGGTGGGAAGACTTGATTATGAGACAACAGGACTATTAATTCTTACAAATGACGGGGATTTTACTCACAAGATGACCCATCCTAAGCATGAGATTGAAAAGGCTTATCTTGCAACTATTGCGGGTATTCCTACAGAGGATGAAATAGTCAGGTTTGAAAGAGGCTTAGAGATTGAAGATTACACCACAGCACCTGCAAAATTAAGGATAGTAACTCCAAATGAACGTGCCTGTGTGGTAGAAGTGACAATTCATGAGGGCAAAAACCGACAGGTTAGAAAAATGTGTGAGGCCATAGGGCATCCCGTATTGTCTTTAAAGAGAATTTCATTAGGAAAACTTTCATTATGTAATTTAGCTGAGGGAGATTGGCGTGAATTAACACAAGAAGAAGTAAAAATTCTTATTACATAGGTATGAATGGTTTATATGAGCAAGAGTATAAGAAGAGGCCAGGGGTGTATCCCCTGACCCCGGTTGCTTTATAAGAATCATCAATCAACTTTACTTCTTTTTATCTCGATCCTTATAACTTGCACAAAGTGTTTCATCGTATGGGGCACCACTATCTGACTTCGCTGCAGCACTTACTTGTACTGCGTCTAGGTTACATAAGTTTTCACTGAACTCATTGTGAATACAACTTCCTACAGAGCACATAACTTTTTGACATTTAGCCATATAGCAACCCCTCCAAAATTTATTTTGCGCAAAGTTATTATGTGCATATTGAATGGTATTATTTCATGAAATATTTTCTTTGACAAATTGAAGTTTCCAATTTAAAATAATAGTTATTGTCCAATAATGATTGTACATAAATAGTAAAGAGATTAATAAGGTGATTTCTAAAAATTTTCGATGATAAAAAATATTTAAGGAGTGACTATGATGGATTTATGGTACACTGAATTTCAAACACCTAATGTTGGTATTACATGTAAGACAAAAAAGACTTATCACACTGAAAAGACGGAGTTTCAGGATCTTGCTCTGATAGAAACGGAACAATTTGGAAGAATGCTTGTATTAGACGGAACAGTTCAGACAACAATAGAGGATGAGTTTGTTTACCACGAAATGATTTCTCATGTTCCACTATTTACACACAAAAATCCTAAAAAAGTACTTGTAATCGGAGGAGGAGACGGTGGAGCCATTAGAGAAATTATTAAGCATCCTTCGGTTGAAAAGGCAGTACTATGTGAAATTGATGGACGTGTAATTGAAGTTTCAAAGGAATACCTTCCCGAAATAAGCTGTGCCCTAAGTGACAAAAGAGTTGAAGTACTTGTTGCCGACGGTATAAAATATGTTCAGGATAACAAAGGTCAATTTGATGTTATAATGGTTGACTCTACAGATCCTGTAGGTCCTGCTGTAGGACTATTTGCTGTGGATTTTTATAAAGCTATTTATGAGGCCTTGAAGGAAGATGGAATTTTTGTGGCGCAGACCGAATCTCCATTTTTTCATAAGGAATTGATTAAGAGTGTGTACAAGGATGTAAGTTCCATATTCCCTATTACGAAGCTCTATACATGTGCTATACCTACTTATCCAAGTGGATTTTGGAGCTTTACAATGGGTTCGAAAAAATATGACCCACTTGAGACAGATATCTCAAAGATTCCTGAGCTTGATACGAAGTATTACTGTCCGCAGCTTCATAAAGCAGTATTTGCGCTGCCAAAGTTTGCAGCAGATTTAGTGAAATAGAGGTATTTTTATGAGCTTGAAAAATGGAGATTTGACACTGCCGACAAAATTTATGGGCAGTACAGAAGATTACGGGGACGCAAGCATAGTTATGGTTGGTGTTCCTATGGATTTTACCTGCAGTTTCAGACCAGGTACAAGATTTGGGCCTCAAAAGATAAGAGAAATTTCTATAGGCATTGAAGAATACAGCATTTATATGGATAAGAGCCTTGAGGATTATGCTTATTTTGATTCGGGAGATTTGGATTTACCTTTCGGAAATGTTGAAAAAAGCCTTGAAATCATAGGTCAGGCGACAAAAGAAATTCTTGAGGACAACAAGTTTCCGCTTTTTATAGGTGGTGAGCATTTAATCAGTGTGCCGGTTATAAAAGAAGTTTATAATAAATACGGTGACGAGCTTATAGTGATACACTTTGATGCTCATGCGGATTTAAGGGAAGGCTACTTAGGGTGCCCTAATTCCCATGCTTCAGCGGTGAGAAGACTTGTTGACTTTATGCCCGGTAAAAACATTTATCAATTCGGCATCAGATCGGGCACTAAAGAAGAATTTGAGTACGCAAAGTCTAATACAAATATGTATACAGTTGAAGTGCTTGAACCGCTAAAGAAGATGGTTGACAAATTTAAGGGAAGGCCTGTACATTTTACCCTTGATATTGATGTTGTAGATCCTGCCTACGCTAATGGGACAGGCACACCTGAACCGGGTGGAATATCCTCTAAAGAGCTTATACAGGCGTTAGAGGTAATGAAAGATTTGAATATTGTAGGCTTTGATATTGTGGAGGTTTCTCCTCATTATGACCAATCGGATAGAACAGCGCTTTTAGCTGCAAAGATTATTAGGGATATGATTATGATAGTCGGTTAGTTTGATGTAATTCACAAAGGTTAAGTTATTATAGCTTAACCTTTTGTTTACCCTATTTTAAACAAAGTTGAAGAGAATTGTATAAATGGATTAAAAGGGGAATTGTTGAATTTCTGATTAAGAAAGTAATTGCAAAGTTTTAAGATATTATTTTTTTGACTAAAAGGAGGAGGATTCATATGCCCAAAATAGGAAATTCTTTAATGCAGTCACATCAGTATATTGAGAGATTTGTTGAAGATGGAGATGTAGTGATAGATGCTACAGCAGGCAATGGAAATGATACATTATTTCTCGCAAAGCTTGTAGGGCAAACAGGACGAGTATTTTCCTTCGATGTTCAAAAAATTGCCCTCGACAGAACAAGGGAAAAGCTTATAAGCCATGGCTTAACTGATAGGGTTGAACTAATTAATGATGGACATGAAAATCTTGATAAATACGTAAAAAACAATGTTAAAGCTGTAATGTTTAATTTAGGATATCTTCCTAGTGGAGATCATAAAATTGGGACGAAGGCCGAAACTACAATATCTGCAATTGAAAAGTCTTTAAATAATTTAGTTAAAGGCGGTATAATCAGCATTGTAGTTTATCATGGCGGAGATAGTGGATTTGAAGAAAAAAATCAGGTGCTGGAGTATTTGGAGAAACTTGACCAAAAGAAGTATTCTGTAATGAAAACGGAGTTTATTAATCAGCCAAATTGTCCCCCAATATTGGTGTGTATTGAAAAGATAGGGTAATATCAAAATTGTTATTGTAGAAACCTTTGTGGTATAATAGTTTAAGACTGAATGTAAAAGAGGTGTTTGATATGCCGTTACCAAAAGAAAGAAAATATACATATGCCGATTATTTGAAATGGCCTGAAAACGAAAGATGGGAGATTATAGATGGTGTAGCATATATGCAAGCAGCTCCAACATGGCAGCATCAAAGTATTTCAGGTGAACTTTACAGGCAATTTTCAAATTACTTATCAGATAAGAAGTGCAGAGTATTCTCAGCACCTTTTGACGTATGTCTCTCAGAGGTAAAACAAGAGGATGATGATATTAATAAAGTTGTTCAACCGGATTTGGTTGTGATATGTGATGAAAGTAAACTTCGGAAAACCGGTTATTTTGGGGTTCCTACTTTAATTATTGAAATTTCTTCTCCTGCAACTTCTAGGCGTGATAGGGTTTATAAATTCAATATTTACGAAAAAGCTGGAGTAAAAGAATATTGGATAGTAGATCCTGATGGAAAGTTTGTTAATGTGTTTTCTTTACAGGAAAACGGAAGGTATGGCAGACCTGAAATATATACAGATGAAAATAAAGTTAAAGTAACTGTTTTTCAACACCTTGAAATTGATTTGAGTATGGTTTTTGCTAATGTGTAAAGGCAAATTTCTCAAATTACAGTGGAGGCAAATATATAAAAGACAATAAAAAAGACAAGTAAAACCGAGACTGTATAAACACTATATTTTAGCCTGTTGAAGATTTTCCATTCGTGTGCTATATAGTTTTTTTGTTTAACCAAATGTGCAATAAGTTCATTTAGCATGATATTGTTATTGTTATCTATACTGCTCAGTTGAAGTCCATATGAATAACTGTTGTTTTTTATACTTTTTCTTCTTAGCACATTTGTTTGAAAAGTCAATTCTGTTTCCGGTGATATAAATGATTTTACCGTCACGTTGGAAGCTTCCTCAATAGGCTCATTTGTATATATCATGCATCCGCTTAGGCTGATATCCACCATTTTACCTGCGTAATCACCTTTGGGCGTGCTGATAAGACAATCGAAATTAACGCTAAATCGCTCATATTTTCTATTGTTTTCGAAATTTAGAACTTTTTCAATTTGTATGGTAATAGCCTGTTTTTTTATAGATATTACTTTTCGTGCAATACTACCGTAAAACAGGATTTCGTTGTTTTGCTCCATAGATTTTACAGTAACTTTACTGCCTTCTGACAGGTACTCTTTAAAGTATCTAGCAGGCAGAAAAATCTCAGCTACACTTTTATCTAAATTTATGTAGGTAACTATTCCATGAACCCAATTCTGATTATCATTAACGGACACTCTGCAAAAAATTGTTGAGCTTTTTGAATCCTGTGATTTTTTAGGCAATAGAACCACATCCTTTTTTATATGGAATTCGGTCATTATAATCATCGGCAAAATTGGGAAAAAACTAGATACATTTTTCTTAAAATAAGCGGATATTTGTTAAGAATGTGATTTTAGTATGAATTTTAGGGAATAAATATAGTGTCTTAAAATTATTAAGGTACAACTAAAATATAAGTTCCAACTCTGGGATAACGAAAAAACTTGATTTTATAATGTTTATAAAATATTAGAATAAGAAGTTAAGAAGTTATTTTTCGTTATCCCTTAGTAAAATTTTAGGAAAATATTGCAATCTTTCTAAAAGTGCGATATAATCTGAATAAATTAGTACCAGGTAATAATATCAAATAATAATGAAATGTAATGTGTATTTAATAAACGACAAATATGTAAAAAGAGGTGGGAAACAGATGGAGAGAGTTGACAAATTAAGTCTTCTCCAGACCAAAAAAGCTCAAATTGAGCAAGGCGGAGGAGCCGACAAAATTGCAAAACAGCACGAAGCCGGAAAAATGACTGCGAGGGAAAGAATTAAGGAGTTATTTGATGAAAACAGTTTCGTAGAAGTTGATGCATTTGTTGAGACAAGAAGTATAGAATTTGATATGCAAAAGAAAAAAGTACCCGGTGACGGAGTAGTAACAGGTTATGGTTCTGTAAACGGGCGTTTGGTATTTGTTTCATCACAGGATTTTACGGTAATAGGCGGTTCTTTAGGTGAAATGCATGCTAAGAAAATTACAAAAGTAATGGATATGGCAATGAAAATGGGTGCTCCTTTTATCAGTATCAATGATTCAGGTGGAGCAAGAATTGAAGAAGGAATTGACTCTTTGAGCGGATTTGGGGATATTTTCTTCAGAAACACATTAGCTTCCGGGGTAATTCCACAGATATCAGTTATAATGGGGCCATGTGCCGGAGGTGCTGTTTATTCACCTGCCATAACTGATTTTATCTTCATGGTTGAAAAAACAAGTCAGATGTTTATTACCGGACCACAGGTAATCAAATCAGTAACTGGGGAAGAGGTTTCCTTTGAGAAGTTAGGTGGAGCAGGAACTCATAACTCCGTCAGCGGTGTTGCACATTTCCAAAGTGCAAGTGAAAAGGAATGTATTGAAGATATAAAGAGACTTATAGGCTTCCTTCCTGAAAACAATCTTACCGATGTTCCCTACTATCAAAGCAAAGATGAACTTAACAGAATTTGCGACAGCTTGAATGAAATTATTCCTGAAGGTTCAAACAAGCCTTATGACATGATGGATGTTATTACTACTATTGTAGATAATGGCGAATTCATGGAAATTCAAAAACACTTTGCACAGAATATTATAGTAGGTTTTGGAAGATTAAATGGTGGAACTGTAGGTATGGTTGCCAACCAGCCTAAATATGCTGCGGGAGTTTTAGATGTTAACGCATCAGACAAGGCTGCAAGATTTATCCGTTTCTGTGATGCTTTTAATATTCCTTTAGTATCCTTCACTGACGTGCCGGGATATTTGCCGGGTGTAGGACAGGAACACAACGGTGTTATAAGACATGGTGCAAAGCTTCTTTATGCATTCTCTGAGGCAACAGTTCCAAAAATAAATGTAATAGTGAGAAAAGCCTATGGTGGTGCTTATATTGCCATGAACAGCAAACATTTAGGAGCAGACCAGGTATTTGCATGGCCAACAGCAGAAATAGCAGTAATGGGACCGGACGGTGCCGCAAATATTATATTTAGAAAAGAGATTGCTAAAGCAGAAGACCCTGTTCAAGCAAGAAGCGACTTAATTCAAGAGTACAGGGATAAATTCTCAAATCCTTATGTAGCAGCTTCAAGAGGTTATGTAGATGATGTTATTGAGCCGGCTTCAACAAGGATAAGAGTAATAAGTGCTTTAGAAATGCTTGCTAGTAAAAGGGAAAACAGACCATCCAAAAAACATGGAAACATTCCATTATAATATAAATTTTTGAAACGACCTTGGAGGTTAATATGGAAGATATTTTAAATGATGAAATTATATCTGCCATAATGGCAGCAATTGCGATGATGGAATCAAGACCGGGATACAATCTGGTGGTAAAATCCTTCAGAAGAGTACCGCAATCAGCACCGGTATGGTCATCGACAGGTAGATATGAACGTTTGAACAGTAAAATTTAAAGGAGGATTAAACATGAAAAAGTTTTTAATAAAGGTTAACGGAAATCAATATGAAGTTGAAGTGGAAGAGGTAAGAGATGGTAGTGTAGCGGCTGAGCCTGCTACATACAGTGCTCCTGCACCAAAAGCTGCTCCTGCAGCGGCAGCTCCGGCACCGGCTCCAGCTCCAGCCGCTGCACCAAGGAAAGACAATGCAGTTCCGGCAGGAGCAGCAAAAGTAACAGCTCCAATGCCAGGCACAATTCTCGGAGTAAAAGTAAATTCCGGGGATACCGTTAAAAAAGGTCAGGTGTTATTAATACTTGAAGCTATGAAAATGGAAAACGAAATTGTAGCACCAAATGACGGCACAATTGCATCAATAAATGTAGCAAAAGGAACTTCCGTTAATGCAGGAGATGTACTGCTGTCAATGAATTAAGTAATGACCGAAAGGCCGATGAAAAAGCAAAAAGGAGGTATGTAAAATGGCTAAAGTAAAAATTATGGAAACCGTTCTTAGGGACGCACATCAATCACTTATAGCGACGAGAATGAAGATTGATCAGATGATTCCTATTTTGGAAAAACTAGATGATATAGGCTATAATTCATTGGAAGCATGGGGTGGGGCTACCTTTGATTCTTGTTTGAGATTTTTAAACGAAGACCCTTGGGAAAGACTCAGGATCATCAAAAAGCATTGTAAAAAAACAAAGCTTCAGATGCTTTTAAGAGGCCAAAACATCTTGGGTTACAAGCATTATGCCGATGATGTTGTTGAATACTTTGTACAGAAAGCCGTTGCAAACGGTATGGATATTATCAGAATTTTTGATGCCTTAAATGACCCAAGAAATATCGAAACAGCTATAAAGGCATGTAAAAAGGAAGGTGGCCATGCACAAGGGACAGTATGTTATACAATAAGTCCTGTGCACAATCTTGAATTGTTTGTTAAGGATGCAAAACAGCTGGTTGAAATGGGCGCTGACTCAATCTGTATAAAGGACATGGCAGGTTTGCTGGTGCCTTATGTGGCCTATGACCTTGTTAAAGCAATGAAGGAGAATGTTAAAGTTCCGATTCAGCTTCACACCCACTATACAAGTGGTGTTGCTTCAATGACATATATTAAGGCAATTGAAGCAGGATGCGACATAGTTGACTGCGCTATTTCACCGATGGCAATGGGTACTTCACAGCCACCTACTGAGCCACTTGTAGCAAGTTTAAAGGATACACCTTATGACACAGGTTTGGATTTAGAAAAACTTAGTGAAATTGCAGACTACTTCAGACCTTTAAAGGAAGAGTATGTTCAAAGCGGACTTTTGGATATAAAGGTTATGGGTGTAGATGTTAATGCACTTATCTACCAGGTTCCCGGTGGTATGCTTTCAAACCTTGTTTCACAACTTAAGCAGTCTAATGCAGTGGACAAATATGAGGAAGTGCTAAAAGAAGTACCGAGAGTTCGTGAAGATTTCGGATTCCCTCCATTAGTTACTCCTACCAGCCAGATAGTAGGAACACAGGCTGTATTGAATGTAGTAACCGGTGAAAGGTACAAGATGGTACCAAAAGAGTCAAAAGCTCTTGTTAAAGGTGAATACGGCAAAACTCCAGCTGCTGTTAATGCTGAAATCCAAAAGCAGATTCTAAAGGATGAGCAGCCGATAACAGCAAGACCTGCTGACTTTATTGAACCGGAATTGGAATCAATTAGGGAGCAGATGAAGGAATACTTAGAGCAGGACGAGGATATACTCTCCTATGCCCTTTTCCCACAGGTGGCCGAGAAATTCTTCGAATACCGCAAGGCGCAAAAGTACAAGATTGAGCCTGAAATGGTGGATTATGAAAACAGGGTACATCCCGTATAAATTTAAGTGATTAGTTATTAGGGGACTTTGTGTAAAAAGCATAAAGTCCCTTTATCTAAAATTATGAGTATTAAAAAAGTAAAAAACGAATATTTATATACAAAATAAATAATGATATAATAGCAAATGGAATAACTATTAAAGGAAGTGTTGTAATGGAAGATAAGATGTTTGAATTAATGACCAAAATGTATTCAGAAATGACTTCTAAATTTGAAACAATGGACAAGAGATTTGAAACAATGGACAAGAGATTTGATTCAATGGACAATAGACTTGATTCAATGGATAGTAAAATAGATTCAGTAAAGAATGATGTTATAAGACTTGAAAACAAGTTTGACAATGAAAGTAGAGCTTTGTTTGATGGCTATAAACAGACTTATGAAGAAGTTAAGAAGATTAGAAGTATAGTAAATGATCTTTCAGTTAGAATGGAAAAGCAAGAAGTTGAAATAAGAGTAATTAAGGGTGGTAAACAGTTTTGATCATGAGTTTGATGTGCATTTTAGTATTACGAGAGACCAGCAATTAGTAATATTAAAAGGCACTAGCAATTTTCGTGAAGATATATAAATTGATCCCTGATGCTTTTAAAGCTTAAGACTTTTATAGTATTTCCTTTCTTGATCCTTTTGCCGCATTTAAGGCAATAAATATTGGTTTGTTTCATGATATCATAGGATAATTCTGGTTTTATGTTTTCGTATTTATTCCAACTTTTCCAGCCCGTTTTGCATATATTTATCCTATTGTCAAAATCGGCAAAAACCCATCTTAGCAGTTTGTGAAAATGAAAAGGATATTTCGTATATTGGATATATGCTTTAGGGACTCCCAGTTTTACCGTATAGAGCATATAATTTTTTTCTACAACATCCTGTATACGTCCACTTATCTGAGTTCTATACCAGCAAAATCCTTGATCATCAAGCCATTTTCGGAGTTTTTCAAACATATAGCCCCTGCAAATTTCAATAGTTTCGGTTTTGCTTACATTCATTGCTTTGAAGGCTTCAGAAACAATGTTTACAACCTCATCAAGATAGTATTTGTTTTTAAAGTTATCCTTATTATAAAGCTCTACAGGAATAATCTCAAAGAAATATTCATTAGTCTCCGGCCGGTATACTCCAATACAAGTCCCTCCCACAAAACTTCCGCTTCCTGCATCGTCAATTTGTATCATCCGTTTCACTCCATATGTATATTGCTATTTCATTATTAGTATACGTAAAAAGATCAAAAATAAAATGCTTTATGATAGATATTTACAATTTTTTAAATAAGATATTGCTCTACGGTATTTTTGGCTCTTTGCTATTTTGTGTGGGTTAATTGACATAAATACAAAAGCAATTAAATTTGGTGGTACTGAGATTTTAAAACCTGTATGAAGGTGAGTGCCTGCTGTTTTAGTGTCAAACGACTCCATTACATGACCTTCGCATAGAAGCTGTAGGATGCCATTCGGCAGA
>JAEZUI010000016.1 GCA_023421115.1 Bacillota bacterium
GTCAAAGGATATTGCCGGGTGGGTATTTATATATGCTTGACATAATATATGACCCAAAACTGGTTCGAGATATTGCCGGCATATTCGCAGGACATTTTTTTCATAAAGGAATAGATTACGTAGTTACTGTTGAAACCAAAGGAATACCTTTAGCTTTTGCTGTTGCAGAGTGTATTAATATCCCTCTCATTGTAGTAAGGCATAACAGTGAGGCTACCGATGGTCCTTCTGTCAATACAAATTACATATCAGGGTCAGCTAAAAAGATACAGACTATGATACTTTCTCTAAGGTCTTTGAAGAGAAATTCTAAAGTACTGTTTATTGATGATTTTATGAAAGGCGGAGGAACTGCAAAAGGAATAATTGAACTGACTAAGGAATTTGAGTGCGAAGTTGCCGGCATTGGGGTTCTTATAGAGACTGTTAAACCTTCTAAAAAGTTGATTGACAAGTATATATCACTTTTAACATTGAATGTTGTTGATGATGAAGAGAAAATAATAGACATAAAACCAAGTGTTTTGTAGAAATTCATTATTACTTCAAATTAAGGTGATTCCAAAAAAAGTAACTGGTCAATCGCCATTTTCAAAAAATCTGATTTACATTTTTTGTACTGCAAAATAATGTTCCTCTGTTTGAAAGTTTTTAAGCTTTCATGATGGGCTTTGCGACCTAAATATTGTATAGGTTATTTTTTGAAATGGTCTAAAGCTCGAAATAATTTATTGTGAAATATATTATGAATAATAAGAATTATAAACGCAAATGATATAGACAGATTCAAATATAAAAGTTTTTTTAAGAAAATGCAAAAATGATATAAAAATAAGAAGGAAAATTAGAAAAAGTGGCGAATATATAATAATACATGGTTAATGAGGCGGTATTGAATATGTTACTTTTATCGCAAAGGTACTTTAAGTAGCTAATTGATGTCTTAAAGTCTGTTCACTAGCAACACACAATTTAACGGAAGGTGGTAACATCTTATGGAAATTACCGATGTTCGCGTAAGAAAAATTGACTCCGAGGGCAAAATGAAAGCAGTTGTTTCTGTGACTTTTGATAATGAGTTTGTAGTTCATGACATTAAAATTATCGAAAGTCAAAATGGGTTGTTTATTGCTATGCCTAGCAGGAAAGCTCCAGACGGTGAATTTAGAGATATTGCCCATCCAATCAACGCTGAAACTAGGGGCAAAATTCAAAACGCTATTCTGGACAAGTATGAATTTATTTCAAACAATGGCGATGTAGAAGAAGGCACTTCTGACCAGGACCAGGATTTATAAGAGTTTATACTATAATATTTTGTTTTTTAAAAATCGTGAAAAACAACGCATTAGTTATCTTTCTAATTATTTTTGACAAGTAATTTGAAGGAATAGACAATTATAAATAGTCTATCGAATGGATTGATTTATAATTGTTGGTCTTAATGCGTGTTTTTGACGGTTTTTTATTGCTATTCTCTAAACTTTTTTGAAATACCTTACCTTATTATTATCTTTTGGATATTTGATGTTGAAAAGTAAGATGAAACATGAGAAAATATATTTGATTTAGAAATTTCCAAAGGGCACTATATTTTGGAGATACCTTAAAGGAGGAAGTATTAGATGGGACACTTGATGGCAGTGATTCTTGCCGCCGGTGAGGGAAAAAGAATGAAATCCCAAAAATCAAAAGTATTACACAAAGCTTGTGGGATGACTTTAATTGATTGGGTATATCGATCGGTCAAGGACGCAGGAGTTACTGAGACTGTTATAGTAGTAGGACATAAAGCTGAAGATGTAAAGGAAAGCATGGGAAATAATGTTTCTTATGCTTATCAGGATAGACAATTAGGAACAGGGCATGCTGTTATGCAGGCTAATGAATATTTTAAAGGAAAAGAAGGTCAGGTTTTGGTATTATGTGGAGATACACCTCTAATTACATCTGAAACAATTTTCAACACATTTGAAATTCATAAGAAAAGCAATAATTCTGCTACGGTAATAACTGCAGAGCTTAACAATCCTGCCGGTTATGGTAGAATTGTCAGGGATGAAAACGACAATGTTTTGAAAATAGTTGAAGATAGGGATGCATCTGAGGACGAGAAAAATATTAGGGAAATTAACTCGGGTATGTATTGTTTCAATATAAAGGATTTGGAATCAGCATTAGGAGAACTTGGTAATAATAACAGTCAAGGAGAGTATTACTTAACTGATACTATTGAAATACTAATTAAAAAGGGTCTAAAAGTAGGAGCGGTTAAAGTAGATGACAGCAATGAGATTCTTGGAATAAACGATAGAGTTCAGCTTTCGATGGCAGGTGAAATCCTAAGAAAAAGGATTTTGACAAATCATATGAAAAATGGGGTTACAATTATTGATCCTAATACTACCTATATTGATGTGGGTGTTAAAATAGGAATGGATACTGTTATATATCCGGCTACCATAATTGAAGGACAAGCTGAAATAGGACAAGATTGCATTATCGGCCCTTCAAGCCGGATAGTGGAATCAAAAATATCAAAGGGCGTTGAAGTGAAAAATTCCGTTGTTTTGGAAAGTTCAGTAGATGATAATACCTCTGTTGGACCTTTTGCGTATATAAGGCCGGGAAGTGTTATAGGTAAACAGGTTAAAATTGGGGATTTTGTAGAGGTAAAGAAATCCATAATCGGTGATAAGACTAAATTATCCCATCTAACTTATGTTGGGGATGCTGAGGTGGGTTCAAATGTTAATCTTGGCTGTGGTGTAGTTGTAGTAAATTATGATGGAAAGAATAAGAATAAGACCAAAATTGGTGATAATTCTTTTGTAGGATGTAATGTAAACTTAATTTCACCGGTTGAAGTAAAGAGCAATGCTTACATTGCGGCGGGATCTACCATTACAGATGAAGTTCCGGAAAATGCCTTAGCTATAGCAAGGGCAAGACAGGTTGTAAAAGAGGATTGGGTTACTAAAAAGGATATGTCACGGAATTCAAAATGATATCTTTTAATTCTTTAATATAAATATTTATGAGAAGGGGAACATGAGATGAATTTGCATGGAAAGGATATTAAAATTTTTGCGGGCAACTCAAATAGAGCACTGGCAGAAGAAATTGCAGAAAAAATAGGACTTCCGCTGGGCCTGGCAAACGTAGGTAAATTTAGTGACGGTGAGTCTGCTATTCATATTGAGGAGGTAGTAAGAGGTTCAGATGTATTTATTATACAATCTACTTGCCCACCCACTAATGACAATCTTGTAGAATTGTTAATTATGATAGATGCTTTGAAAAGGGCGTCTGCCGGAAGAATAACTGCGGTTATGCCATATTTTGGGTATGCCCGTCAGGATAGAAAAGCCAAAGCAAGAGATCCAATATCTGCAAAGC
>JAEZUI010000116.1 GCA_023421115.1 Bacillota bacterium
CAGCAAAGGCTTGCTTGGCTCTTTCCAAATATTCACGAGTCCAGTGAAGGCATTCTTCTAATGTAATAGTCTCACGCTTTAGCTTCTTCCCGAAGTTCTGTGGGGACTGACCTAACCTCCTAGCCAAATCGGAAACGCTCATGTTCATTTGTTCACAAAGCTGTCGTATCATGTCCGAAGTTTTCATTATATTTCCTCCAAACCTCAATAGGAACATTGTAAACCATTTGGTTTCAATTTACAATATTTACACATTAATTGTTTTATAAACAACGAAACCCGCAACTCTGACACAAGAGCTGCGGGTGATTTAGCATTGCTTAGTTATTCGTCAATTTGTATTTCGATACCTGATTTGAATTCAACAATGATGTGGTCGTCGTAAACAGTTATCTTATCCAAGAGTGTCCTCACATAATCTTCCTCGTATTCAGTCAACTCACAAGGCAGGTCGTTAAGGAAACGCATCAACTCATCGATTCGTGTTTTCAAATCCTGACGGGATGCCTATTCATTTTGAAGGGCCTGCTTCTCATCACGCAGTCTTCTAATTTCCTTACCAAGCTCATCACCGGCATTCTTTGAATTTACGGTTGCCAATAGTTCCTGCTGCATTGACTTCATTTGTTCATCAATCGCTGCAATCTGATTTGAGGTGACTTCCTCCAAGCTGCTCTCTATATTCTCTCGCAAAAGAGGCAAGATTGCTTCCTTTTCACGGAACGCTTCGTTTATAGCCTTAATAACTACCTTCTGGAGCAATTCCTCGTGAACAGTTCTTGCCGGGCAATTAGGGCCGTCTTTTTCAACCCTGCTGACGCAGCGCCAAACGGTGGACTTACACCCGCGATTGTTCCATTTAATTCTTCTGAAGCTTCAGGCGGAGCTCGTGAAGCTGGCTAATTCCAAGGCAGAATATGATAAAGTGGGCTACGAAATTTACCGCCTGCGTGACGAAAAACAGAAAGTACAGCTCGATATCATCGGACGTGACGAACTTAAAAAACGCATTGCCGATATGGGCGAATTCGTGCGGCGACAGCCCACCGCCATTACGGAATATGACGAGTCACTTGTCCGGCGGCTGATTGAAAAAGTCACCGTCTACGAGGATAAATTCACTGTGGAATTCAAATCAGGCGTCACGGTGGATGTGGAGGAATAAGGATGAAAATCAGCAAGGCACTCTACGCATATTTGCATAGAGTGCCTTGCTTTTTCAGTTTAAGTACATAAAATGGGTGTTTGAAATATCAAATTACGTTATTTCTTATATCCGC
Organism: Bacillota bacterium; assembly: GCA_023421115.1. Lineage (GTDB taxonomy): Bacteria > Bacillota > Clostridia > Acetivibrionales > Acetivibrionaceae > Acetivibrio. The sequence continues at coordinate 1,281 of JAEZUI010000116.1, forward strand.
ACTTCGGGCACACGCCATTTTCGTTTAACGCAATGCCGCATAACGGGCAACGGTCCACAGCCTTGTGGGGCTCGTATTCTTCTGTTGCGCCATTTACTCCGCTTGTAAACGTAATTTTAACGATATTGAGCTTGTCTTTCAGCAGATCGTAGACAATTTTAATCATGCCTTCAACGGTCATGGTCTCTTTCGTCACAACCAACCGACATTCGGGATACGCGGTTGCAAGTTCAGTCTTGAAAGCAGGACCTTTTTGCTTATTGGTCGGTGCGCCGTTTTTAATGCCTTGTGCTTCGTAAACACCAAGAATTGCAGGAAGCAGTGGATCGTCTTCCCTTAAAACCAGTGCATGGTCAAAGTTTTGCAGAACCTCCCAGGCGGTCTTCTTGATTTCATTACATGGGAATACCATATTGACTCCCATGTTGACAGTCTCTTCAACTTCAAGCGTCAGTATGCCAGTATGTCCATGCAAATACTGCGCTTCGCCCTTAAATCCGTAGAATCTGTGTGCATATTGCAGGTCCAGTGTGGTAAAACTTCTCATAACAATTCTCCTTATAATATATATTTACGGGTGTTTAATGCTCCCGTATGCGCCCATATCTGAGTTTACCGGTTTTCCATTCGCTTCTCTTATATTTTTCATGAATTACATTCGGGGCAGATACCCTTGAAAATAATATCATGGCCGGTAAACTTAACTTCTTGCCTGCTACGGTCGGATTTATAATGATAGCTGCCGAACCCGATCATCGAAGGACCCCACATCTTGGGTGGTTTGCCTGTAACCTCTTGCATCAACTTCACAAGTTCATAGCTATCCTCACGCTTTTGCTCTGAATTCGCAAAGGTAGTTATAAATTCAAAAACATCTGCATCATGCTGCTTGGTCTTCAATTCTGCCATATAAATGCCCCCAATCATCTCAAATATTGTAACCTATATTTAGCAGGTAGCCGGTCAACTAATCTATCGTTGAAGATTTTGTACGATTTCATTATAGCGTTTCGTTGCCAACGCGCTGGGAGTGCCTTTTTTACAGAAAGACAATCCTGCAAGTTTAGGGACAACGCGTTCAACTACAATCTGCCCATCAACCATTTTTGACTTCAACATTTCTAAAGCATTGAGAAACCGTTCATCTTCTTTTGCTCTGTTGTAAAAGGACAAAACATATACATAGACAAACAGATTGTAATTCCGAAAAGGATATTCAACCTGCATAAACAGCGTTCCGATACCGTAATGGCATGGACCGATAGGCTTTCGAATAGTTAAATGCTCCAACAAAAATTCGACTGCCTTGTCAAGAGCGGATTCACTATTAAAAACATCACTGAAGCGAAACGCATCTAAAGCGGTGAGTGTTGGGAACGGGTTCAAATATTCCGTTTCCGGTCCACGGCCAAAACTGAATTTATTGCAGCGCCATCCACCATCAGTATATTGAGTATCCAACAGGTGATGGAATGTTTTTTGCAACCTGATATCCTCTGCATAACCCATTTTACAAAGCGTGTTGGTGGCATTGATTGTCTGGCATGGATATATTGAGCCTTCGGGATATAATTTGAAACGGCCATCCTCTTGTCAGGTACTAAATATCAACTCAGCGGTTTCTACAAGTAATGGTTCCGTAGAGCTCATACCCAATTCCAATAAGTATGTCACGCACTCCAGCGTCGAGAACGGAGACCCTTTTATTAAACGCTTATCGGGTGTCGTCCAAAGGTCAGAACCGTTATCATGCCGGTGTGATAATATCTCTTCAATATCTGATCTATACTGCTTCTCAATGGACATGCCCTTCACCTCACGATACTTCGATTTTGATCTCGATGTTTTAAGCGACAAGTTTATGTTGCAAATCATCATTCACAGAATTTCTTCTTTTAGTTGGGGGAAACGCCTGTTTAACATTGTCACGCACGTGGCCGAACTTGGCGCGACCGTCATTATGTGGATCAATCTTGAAAACTATAGATTCAGGCGCGTGTATTTTTCTCCAGGTTTATTGTCCATAAACCTAATAGCTGACCAATTATCGTCCAAAGCGATTTGTGAAACAGGGTGAATACCATGAGGAATAGCTAAATCCCACATGCTGTCGCGGTTGATATCATACATAGTTTTCCCTTTGCTTTTTGGATAAGAAATCCACAGCAGACCGCCCGGTTTACGATTCTCAACAGTTGCTTTGACGCAGTTTTCAAACTCCTCGCGGCTTTTAACAAACAGATGCACACAATCAACCTGTCCGGTTTCAGAGAAAACGAGATTGTCCGGCATAGGGTAACCCTCCGGTTTGTTGATGACCATACAGGTCATTCCGTCTTTAACTTTCATCTTTTTGAACATTGAATTATCCAAAATTTTAAGCCCTCCAACTTCTTAGCGTTGGTCTTTGTTTCAAAATCTGTTATCAAATGGTGCATAAAATCAATGAAATCATCCTTGTTGTTTACTTTTTCCAATATATCTTCAATTTTCATATCTGGTCTCCTCCGCCTATTCTTATTCCAACAGCACCTCTATCAATAATTCAGTGCAATCATTTCCAAGTCACCTTTTAGAGGTTTTAACTTATTATGTGGAATCCTGCCTTTAATATATTCCTTTGCAAGTGCATTAAGCCACTCATCGCTATAATTCAATATTAATGCATCAGAAATAAGACCAAAATCATCTGAAATATAGCCTGCTAACTCTGGCGATTTTGTTGCATTATACGTAATTTTATATGCTTCCTCACGGATTGATTTGATGATTTCATTTTCATCTGAAGAAATTAATCTCCTTTTCTTGCTTATTTCATTATAAATTCGAATCCATTCATCACTGAAATCATCATTATCTCGCTTGTCTAGCAGGTCATCAATATCAATATTCGAAAAAGTATCGCTCGAAAGTAATATACCAGTAATCAACAATTCCTTTATCTTCTCGAGTTTAATCATTCTGGTTCTCCCTTTTATAAAGAATCTCAAGTTCCTTGTCACAGTTATCCAAAGCACCTGAACCAAAGTGTTTATGTTTACCCTCTTCTCGTGATATAGCTAGCTCAAGCAGAGAAGACGCAAGATTTATTAACCCTTCCGAATTGCCTATTATTACGACGGAATCTTCAGTTTCAACCATTTTAAGAGAATAATTACTATCTAAATTTGAAAGTATCTCCTCATTAATATTTTTCAGTTCCTTACTTAATTTTTGCAATTGGTTAATTTGCTCACTTGTCATTATTTTGCTCCCCACTTTAAAAATATTATGCGAATCATTCTTTATATTCCATCCAAAGATAAGTATTAGCCTTTGTCAATTGCTTCTTTCAAATACCACCATGTCTCTATCTGGTCTAAAGTGTATACTTTTTGAAGATGGAATTATGACCTCTTTTTGTGTAATAGGATGTATACCTTTACGTTCAGGGACAGTAAGTAACTTAAATATCCCAATACCTTCAATGCTTATTCTACTATGAATTATCAAGTATTCCTCAATAATCTCCAGTATTGATGCTAATACTTTAGTAGCTTCATCAAGTGGGAGTTCACTTTTCTGAGATATGAGTGAAATTAACTCGTCTTTGTTTATATTCTTAGGAACTCTATAGTATTCATCATCAAACAAAGGTTTATCTAATGTTACTTCAGACAAATCAAGTTTAGGCATTTTATAGGCTTTTCGAGGGGTCACTGTATTATCACCAAACATCCAAAAGTAATCAACCCCGAGTTGTTGGATTATGCTCTTTTCCAAATCGGTCTGTGATAGAAGTTTTTCTGGGCTTTTGTTAATTGTTAGTATTACTGAACCGTTATCCTGAAATTCTATTAAGCAATCCTCAAGTGAAGAATTTTTTGTAATTGAGAATTCATTCACATACTGCTTGTTAAGATATGTTTTCCAAAATAATCTTGGTAGACATATACCATGTCCACCAGCCATATTTCTCATGTCAACTGAATTATCCAAGTAACAGAATCCGTAAAGTGCATTAAGCTTCTTACATAGATAAATCCAAATTTCCTCCAATTTTGCGAACTCATTTTCGTTCTTTATACACTCTAATCCATCCTTAATTACCATCGTTACAGAGGAAAATTTCTTCCCAGGAAACTTTTCGAAATATTTCGAATCTCCCTTATTCCAGAAAATAAAAAAATCAAAATCATTGTTTTCAAAATGGATTTTTGCATAGCCTTCATTAACAAATTTACTTGGAAACATATTAATAAAATTTTCTGGATTGCTAATTAAAAACTTAGTTGGATTGAAGTTAAAGTCCTCAACTTTAATCGCTTTAAACCTTGTTGGAAGCTTATTTAACCCTTCAATACAATAATGTGCGATATTTTCTTTTCCTAAGTAAGTAGTAGTATACAGCTCAAATATTAATTTCATTAATAACCTTCTCTCGTGTTAATAATTTCGCATTAGCCAGTTTTCGAATTTATGATTTTTCCAATTACCAGGAGCTATTGATTTTTACTAAACCAAAGCCAAAGTCATGTAAAATAAACATTCATTTTACTATCGAGTGTACAAGGCTTTCTTTCAAAAGGAATAACACCTTGATTCAACAGCTTTTCATGTAGAATGTCAGCGTATCTATGAGCAAACACTTCTCTTTCTGCTTGAGGAATTTTATAATAATCTTCAGCTGTGCCATCAGGTATTAGTACAGTGTTTTGCCATTGTACCCAGTGACCAATTTCATGGTATAATGTCCTGTAAAGCTGAGTGTTTCTAACGGAATCTGAACTACAGCAAATATCATATCCTCGTTTGTCTTGAGTAACACGATGCCCGTCTTGCCTTAATTTCTCTAATTCAATACTTTGACTTGGACTTAATGATTTTTCCCAATAAAAATGTTTTTCTATATCAATAGCTTCAATAATAACAGCAGTATAAAAATCCTTTCCAATATCCATTCTAAAATCCATCCTACCCCAAGCAGGACTTATAATCTGTTCTTTACTTTTCGGTTGTCTGAAAACAATTAAGTCAAGTATGCCAATATCATCTTCTGGTACAAAAGATAATAGGTATTCTATATCATCAATAGTACAGTGATATTTGTAATTATTAATTGTTGGTTCAACAAAAAAGTTGATTTCATTATCATTAATTATTCGGGTAGTTGCCTCATAGCCGTTTAGATGTTCCCAAAAAGCTCTTGAATCCCTAAATCGATTAGGGATAACCATTTTATTGTCCTTACCATGCCCCGATTTCTTTGTTCCAATATTTTTATTTCTCCTTGCTGGATTCCAAGTGCTTCTCATATTTTCCTCCAATTGAGATGTATATTAAATATAAGCTTTATGGGATTTTCCGCATCTCTTAATCCCACCATATACTCCACCATTTAACTCTTGCTTTATAAGTATTAATGAAAATCTTTAGAACTTTTATATCCCATCTAAAGATAAGTATTGGCCTTTGTAAATTGCATCTGAAAGTAACTCAATCAGTTTTTTTGTAATTTCTATTATCTGATACAGTATAGATTCCCAACCAGTTTCCATGTCATCAAATTTACGAATAAGCGTATTCAGAAAATGAGTATTTTCAACATGTGCAAAGAATTCTGCATAACTAGTGATGTTATTAATTAATTTCAAATGTTCTTTTAACTTCTCCAATAAGATACTTAATTCATTTGATTTGTAACCATTAGGTCCATAAAAAGCAAACTCCTTGACTGCTGAAAAAACCTGAAGGAACTCAACCATAACACAGTCCTCTAAATAATATGAATCAGGATGCCACGGCATATGTTCATTAAAATCAACAGTGAAATAAAATTCAAAAAATGGTCCACAGTTAATATTTCTCAACAATTCAATTTTAGGCTTTATAACAAAAGGATACAGTTTTCTAAATTCTTTATAATCATCTATTGCCTTATCCCATTCCTTCAACTGAATAAATAGTTCCCCTCGTCGATTATAAAATAACCAATTTCCAGGGGCCAATTCAATACCTTTTGAAAAATCTGCCATAGCATTTTCTCTCTGTTCCAAAAGGTCATAACAATCTCCTCTTGTAAGATAATACTCTGCTTTGTCAGGAGCTAAATCTATAGCTTTATTATAATATGAAAGAGCTTCATTAGGACTTGTATTAAAAAATTGATTGTAGGTTTCTCCAATGTTGAAAAAAATATTAGGTTTTTCATAACCCAGTTCAAGAGCTTTATTAAAATGATTCAAAGCCTTTTCTTTATTATTATTGTCCTGGTAATCAACCATATGTGCCAAAGCAATTTTGTAGTGTAACTCTGGATTATTGCCGTCTTGACTCAACAATCCAGTATATATGTTAATAGCTATGTGTAAATCTTGATATTTACACTCGAGTTCATCTAGCAGACCATTTACCAAAGCCCTTTTATAATAGGCATCTGCAAAATCTGATTGCAACTTAATTGCATCATTATAACTTTTGAGAGCTTCCTCTAAGAATTTATAGTCTTCAGTTTTTTCATATTCACTAAAATACTTTTCTCCTATCTCAAAATATTCCCTGCCTGTCATTTTTCCTCCTTTAGATAAGCTTTTTCATTATCAAAACTATCGTTCAAGCATTTTCGCCAAATCATTTTCTACTGTAAAAATTAAAAAGTCATCATCCTCATAAACACAATCTTTCTCATATTTAATCTCATTATCTCTTAACATAACAAACCATCCAGTTTCATTGTTCAATTCGAAAACTGGGCATTCATCAAATCTTACATCTCCAATATAAATTGCTCTTATCTTCTTCATAAAACCTCCAAACTGCTTTCTAAATGTTCTCAAAGTACTTTTTATACATTAGTCTATTCTTCTTTGTAAGCCTTTGAGGGTCACAGAAATAGAACCATGGCAAGCCCTTACTTTCAAGTTCTGGTTCGCAAGGTTCATACCAGTCCTTTTCACCTTTCTCCATATCCTTCCTGATACAAACTCCAAAAGTACAACCACAATCAGACACAAGAACTGGTTTAGCATGTTGCAACGCTTCATCAATGTTAGTATAAAGACCTGGTGCAAAAGAGTTCCCTTCTTCTCTCCAGAAGAAGCAAAATTCTTTCGGGCATATATGTATTGGTGGTTTTTCATTTGGATTCCATTTCAAATTAACGTCCCCATTCTTAATTTACTTTATAATCCTATTTAAAATCTCTAAAGCCTTTTTCTTTGAAATATTCATTTTACTTTCCATCTGCTTTATAAGTGAATCTGTAAATATAATTTGTGGATTGTTTTCCCACTGTTTCATTTCTTCCAAGTATTCGTTCAAGGCATCCCTAAACAACAAATCCTCTTTAAACTCTAAATTTTCTTCCCAGCATTAAATCGTAATATTCTCTACTCATACTTTTCACCTCGTTTGCTATACTCAAACATATTTTTGAAGACTACTCGGGATGCTCAGCAACTGTTAATTTGCCATTAGATAAATTCCAGTATTGTTTTATAACACCTTCATCATCATCAACACTAAAATGTCCTTCAATATCACAGTTTGATTCTGCTATAGCTATAAGTTGCTCTTTTATGAAATCCGAATGATATTCTCTAATATCTGCACCATAAAACACATAATTTGTCCAATTAACGGATTCATTAGGAAAACACCAACCTTTTTAGTATATTTCCTTAGTTTGATATGCAATTTGATACTTTGAATAATTCTTCAGAAAATAATTGTTTATTTCCTTTATCGCAAAAATATCCCCTGCTTCACAACCTATCCAACCCCTAATAGATGTATAATGCCCCATGGTTCACCCCCAACTTAACTTCCTAAATTAATGTTTTCTATATATTGCAACTTATATAGTTATTATAGTTTATTGTTTTTCAATCAAAGCAAATTTGATTCTATATCTTAAATATATCACTCTTTCATTTCCTTTAAGTTGTACTTCATTATCTACTTCGTCATTAATTGACCTTGGACTTGCACAAGCTACAGGATAAACACCTCCCCAATCGCTATCCCCATAGTTACCTGAAGCTCGAACACCTTTATCTATTTCTTGTATTTCAATGGGAGAACCAACATCCATATTAAATGCTTGTGCTAAGTCTGTGGCTTTGATTAGTGCATTTTTACATGCTTCTTTCCTTGCATTCAAGATTTCCTTATCATTTGCTTTAAAGAAGGGTTTTCTTTCATCAATGTGAACCACAATTCTCTTTGATATTTTATTTAGCTCCTCTACCTTTTCAAGAGCTTTATACGCTTTATACCTATCTTTTGTTCTTATAGTGACTTTATGTGAGGCATTTAAACCGACTCGGTTTTTCTTCCACCAAGGTGTATATAAATCAGTTCCTGCATAAAATAATTCATCCTCTATGATACCGTTACTTAAAAGGATATTTGCAAGTTTATTTTTGTATTCCCTGGACTCTGCAATTAGAGCATCTTCATTTGCCGTTTGGATATTAAGTACTACGTCAATGATCCATGTATCAGGTTCTTCTGAGTATTGAGCTTCTCCTATAACTTCAATATAATTATCTTGCATATCATATTACCCCCTATTAAGCTTTTTGAGAAATAGACTTTACAGTTTCATTAATATCTTCAATTTTATATTCATTATAAGACTCTTTCAATACATCCATCATCATAGGTGTTTTTGGCAAGTAAAAATTCGTACATTTCGGAACTTAATTTTCCGACCACCCCTATCCCATTAATGGGAATTCATGGTTGAGTGGGTCAACCTATAACTTTGGCCTTGAAAAACCAGCAAGTGGCTATGATGTACTAACCTGTCAATAATCGCACTTGTTAATTTTTCATCATAGAAAATGCCGTTCCATTTACTAAATTCAATGTTTGTTGTAATTATCACACTCCTTTTTTCATAAGACATAATGAAGACTAGTAAAATGAATGGTTTTGGGCGTTGGGTATTAAAGCGGATTTTTTAAAAAAGGCAGGGGAGTGCATCGATTTTGGGGTCCTATTTCCCCTGCCCTTTATAGAACTTTTTTATCATCATGGTTTTCCTAATTTCTGGGTTGGAAGTAAATCTATTTTTTAATTTTGTCAGAACTTTATTTTAAAAGCAAAACTTTATTTAATATCTACAACAACCCTTAACATCAACACCACACACTCAACGTGGGCCGAGAGGACAGAATGAATGTCTTTCTAGCTGTCCGTTCTCGGAAACATATCCACGGCTTTTTTAGCACTATCGGTAGGTGGAAACATATCGACCCTTACAACCCCTCTTTTGCCAAAAAGAGCACTCTTTTGGGAGTGCTCTCAACCATAATCCAGCGATATGCTAAATGTTATTTCTTTTTCACTGGAATCCAAATTTCACTTCTATATTTCGAATTTTCAGTGTCAGGACTCTCATTCCACAAAATTTCAGGACCTTCAACTGCCTCGTATCCTGAAGATGGAAACCACTCTGAGTATATCCTGCCCCACACATTCTGAAGTGTTTCCGGGAATGGTCCAATTGATTCGAATACTGCCCAGGTTCCAGAATCAATATTTAATACATCAAATTCTGCAGTTTCATTACTGGGTGTTGCTACCCCGATGTAATGGTCCAGCTCCCCCATTTCTTGCATTCTTCCTTCCGAGAAATTTGTGGAAGCACTAATAATACCTCCTGGTTCTACATTTGAAATTGCTTTTAATTGATCAATAACCTCCGGTGTTAAAAGTTCGGTCATTTTTGCAATCTCTGGATTGACACCTCCAAAAATAATGGAAACTCTTTTCTTAAATCCTACTAACTTAAATGACTCTTTTTCAACAATACGATAGTTCATTTCGCATCCTCCTTTAATTGATAATTGAAAGGTCATTCGAGGATAAGCTTTTAATTGTGTATTCTCACTTCTTGCTTGAGAAGGGAGAATGCCATGCATAGAGTGAAAAGCGCGGGAAAATGAATCCGCTGAATTATAGCCATATTTGACAGCCACATCAATTATTCTCAGATCCCTATCTTTCAAATCAAGTGCTGCCAGCGTCAGTCTTCGTCTCCGAATATACTCTGATAAGCTTATGCCTGATAAAAAGGAAAACATCCGCTTAAAATGATACTCTGAACAGTAAGCAATTTTAGAAACTTTACTATAATCAATGTCCTCAATTAAGTGCTCCTCAATGTATGACAATGCATTATTCATACTACTTAAAGTATCCATCAAACAACCTCCTTTCACATCAATATTATCAAAGAATGTATTTAATCATCCGACAATCTGTGCACAGTATAGTCGATTCTCTTTCATGATAATTAGCATAGTTAAACTGAAAGTTCACTACCAAATCTCGAAAGGGAATCTCTAATAGAACGAACCATTTATATTCCTATAGTAATAGACCAAAACATATGCATGCTTATTCAAAGTCGCCAATTTTTTAGTCATTTAGCGAATTAATTCCTTGTTCTTTAAGTCTTTCTAATGCGTCTTTCATTGCTTTAACTTGCTCGGTTGTATGTCCTTGCCAAACCGAAACTTCTCCTACAACTCTAAATGGTTCAGTCGAACGATAAGATTTAGTTGGGTTACCTGGGAATTTTTTGTCTGTTAAATCGGGGTCGTCTTCAATCTTTCCTGTTGGTTCTACTAAATAAATTCTTTCTCGTCCTTCACCAATGGCAAGTTCAGCGCCCCAAATTGCAGCATCTAGTGTCGCAGATAAGAAAATGTATTTTGCATTTATTCTCTGTCCATAGTTTGAGTTGAAACCTACTTCAATTAGGTCCCCAACTTTTAAGTCTGCCTTTGTTCCGTGAAAATAAGTTTGAGCGAATGGCGTTGCCCCTAGTCCGCTTTGATTCTGTTCAATATTTTTTCGTTCCATTGTCATATTCCTTTCCTTAAAATTTATTTTAATTCATATCCAATTGTCTTAAGCTAATTTGTGACCTCCTTCGATGTAACAGTGCCTTTTACAGCAATGCCCGGTAGAATAGTGGATTCCGAGCACTCTTTTGTTATATCACTTACAATTTGTCCAAATCCACCACCAAGAGTGCAAAAAGGAATTATTGTTTTGCCCCTAAAATCATGCTGTCTAGGGAAACTCACCAGTGGGGCTAATGTTTTAAACCAGTTGAGTGATCCTATAAATATTATTTGATAATCTTCTATTGGTTCATTCTCTGATATTAATTGGGGGGGGCAAAAACCTCGGAAAATCTGATTTCTTACTTCTTTAGTAGCAGTATTATAATTCTTATCTGGAATCAATTCTCTTAAGGTTCAACCAGTCTGTACTGCTATTTCCAATGCTAAAATTTCCGTATATTTGAATAGTGAATAATAAACTATCAATATATTTCTCATATTTATTATTTCCTCCCTAAAATTCCAATTTAACCCCTTTTGTTAATCTCATCAGTTATCAATGACTTTGAAATGTACATTGCTTTTATCATTTTCTTGAAGCGGGTATGATGCGAGGTCCCCACCGCATGTTTTTGCTGTGCTTTTTCACATTTACTGATAATTGAAGATACAGGCCGTAACGCTTCCATCAATTCATCTTTGGTATATTTATCAATATCATTTTCATGTGTTATCAACGATTTTGAAATGTATAAAGCTTTTATCCTGTTCTTAAGGAGTGTATGCTGAGAGGTACCCTCTATAAATTTGGGTTGTGTCTTTTCACATCTACTAATAGTTGAAGAAACAATTAGTAGAGTTTCTTCTAATTCATTCTTTGTATATGTGATCATTTTATTTCACCCCGCAAAGTTAACTCACCGATTAGACCTTCAGTTCACTTCTTATTTGCTCTTTCCATTTATTAATATTCACAATTGCATTTTGCTCTCCACCTAAATATATATCTTCAATTGTCATAGACCAATGCTTTAGTTCTCGATTTCTTTCTTTGCTTGAAATTGGATTTGTTATTTTGCTTACTGATTTTACAATTTCTCTATTTTTCTTGAGAATATATGGTATATCCCAATCATTATCATAAGCATCAATAAAAAGATTAACCAAGAGCTTAAAATGTCAATTCAATTTTTACCTGAAAAACATGACAGATTCTACCATTATGCTGGATTTATTTCAAAAAAGTAATTTGAATCATGCAATATTCATATTGTTATTATCGATATTAATGTTTATTTCCTCAATCCTGTCGTTATCTAATCTGTCTTTTCTATCTCACTATAATAAGTCACTGAATAACCCCTTCGTTGATTTCTTCCCGCGTACTTTATTATTATTCTACAAATGTAATATACCGAATCTGACATCTATCCTATCTACTCAACAATACGTATGTTATCTAACCTATCCACTCAACCCTTCGTATATTTTCTTATCTCTCGATATGTTTCCACGAACGCATTTTAGCATTTTAGGTTGAGTAGACAAAACAGATTCGAACCTTCAAACCCAATAATTTCAATACTTTTAACACTTATACCCTTGTTATCAACACCACCGTCTCAACGTGCCTTGAGTGGGCAAAAAAGATGCCGCTTGGACCTAGTGGGGCCTTGGCGGCCCTTACTTTGTCATCAGATTATACAGAACCTGTGCCATTTGCGCTCTTGTGCTTTTTTCCGTTGGTGTAAGCTCTCCGGCATTCCCATTGATTATGCCGTGTTCAACCAACAGTGTCATGGTCTCTCGGGCCCAGGGAGCGATTTGTTCCTCGTCTGTGAAGTCGGAAAGTGATTTGCTCCGGCCAACCACATCAGAATTATTCGTCTCAGGCAACTGCTTTATCACTTTCAACGCGTTATACAGCAAAGTAAACATTTCCTGACGTGTGATATCTTTATTCGGAGCAAACATGTTGTTCCCCACTCCTGCAGATATACCAAGCTTCTTTGCTTCCGCAAGATAACCGGTATAATAGGTATCTCCCGCATCGCTGAAATTGTCCTTGGGATTCTCGTCCGCATTTATACCGAAAGCTCTCATCAAAAGAACAATAAATTCACCCCGTGTCAGCGTGGCTTTAGGGCTATACCTTCCGTTGCCTGTTCCGAGGGTTATACCTCTTGCTGCAATGAAACTCACAGCTTTGCTATACCATGCATTTGCCGCCACGTCGTTGAAGTACACAGGATTATAAGTAACAGCATAATGGCTGAAATGGATGGTAGAGAAAGTCACTGTGCCTGTAACCGGATTGTAGCTTCCGCTAGGTACCGGTACGGCCTTACCGCTGCCATCAATATACAAGACAACAATACTTTCAGGATTCTCCTCAGATGTAGGAGCATAAGGTATGCTCACCGTCACCGATGCATCAGGATTGCTCCAATCAACCTGCTCACCATTTAGCGTAAGCGTCAGAGATAGCATGGGGCGGTCTCCTACGGTTGCCCGAATATCTGCGGGAAGTCTTGATTTATCGGCTCTGGCAATATTGATCCCAGCAGTTTTTCCCTCAAGACCTTCTATTCCCACCAGCATTCCGGCTGGAATTCGTATGCTTCCCAGTTCAGTGGAAACCGTTATAGCAGCCCCTGTATACGAGCCTGCAAGGGTATTGGCCGGCACTTCAAGCGTATATCCTTCCACCCCTGGAATTGCAGGTATGTCCAAAACTGCATCGGCGCTCCCGGACAAAAGCTCCTGCGCCAGAGAGCCCAAGGATACCACTGCGCGCCCGCCTCTCATGCCTATGGTTAAATCCCTTTGCTTAATTCCATCTATGGTCAGCCCTGCACTGTAACTGACTGATTTATCGCTTACAGGCTTATTCGGAACAATTGGGCCCTTATCTCCGGGATCCGTGCCTTCATCCAGTCTGTTATTTTCCACCCTGACGGTGTAGGCTGTGTTGTTCTTGCCCATAGTCACCGTGATGACAAAAACTGTGGTTCCGTAAGGTATGGCAATCGGGCTTGATGTTGATACCGGAACGCCGTTTTTCGTAACCGAAATGGTGGATTCCGGATCTGCTGTCACAGCGGTGAGTATGGTTTGATTAAGGCCGTAAGTCTTAAAATTGTACTCAAATACATCAGGGTTAAAATCCATTGGTACACCGGTAAGGTTCAGCACTGAGAGGAGGGAGCTTTCCTCTGATACCCGGGCAAAAGT
>JAEZUI010000218.1 GCA_023421115.1 Bacillota bacterium
GTATGTATATGCCATTAACTCGTTCGATTTTTTCGTAGCCGCATAAAGTGACACAGGATTGTCCACAAAATCAGCTTCAGAAAATGGCACCTTCTTATTTGCACCATAAACAGAACTCGAAGATGCATAGACCAGGTGCTTTACCGGATTAAACCTGCAAGCTTCAAGGATATTATAAAACCCGATGACATTGCTTTGCATATAAGCATCCGGGTTCTCAATAGAATAACGCACACCGGCCTGGGCTGCGAGATTGACTACAATATCGGGCTTGTACGCTGCAAAAGTCTGCATAATTACAGACTTATCAGCAATATTTTCCTTGATGAAGATAAACTTTTCAAAGGGAGTAAGTTGCTCTAAGCGAGCGTACTTAAGCTTAACATCATAATAATCATTTATATTATCAATACCAATCACACGGCAACCTTGTTCCAGCAGTTTTTTAGCCAAGAAGTATCCGATAAACCCTGCTGCACCGGTAATGAGGTAGGTTTTAGCTCTATCCAAAGGTTCATAATCTGCTTTCATTTCCTGAGCTCCCCACTCTTAGATTTTACTTTCTCCCAATTGAGTGATACTCTACTCCCGCAGCTTTCATTGCTACAGTTTCATAGATGTTTCGGCCATCATACACCAAAGGAGTTCTCATTAACTTCTTATATGCCTCAGGGTTCACAGCTTTTATTTCGCCCCACTCGGTAAATATAAAGCAGACATTAGCACCACTAAGCGCGTCCTCCACATTCTCAACGTACTTTATACTTCCCCTGCCATTTTTTCCTTCAGGATATTTTTGTTTGAAATTATCCAGGCCAACAGGGTCATACGCCCAAATATCGGCCCCCTGCGATAACAATAATGGCACATTTTCAAGCGACGGCGCTTCCCGTAAGTCATCAGTCCCTGGCTTAAAGGTAAGTCCTAGAATAGCCACCTTCAAACCATTAAAGGTAATAAGGCGTTGGCTGGCTTTCTTAAATAATATAGTCTTCTGAGCCGTATTTACATCAATAGCCGCTTTGACTGTCTTGAGCTCATAGCCATTCTGCCTGGCAAGATACTCCAGCGCTTTGGTGTCCTTAGGAAAACAAGAGCCGCCATAACCAATACCGGCATTAAGAAATTTATTGCCAATACGCTCATCATAGCTCATGCCTTTAGCCACATCCTGAACATTGGCACCCACCAACTCACAAAGGTTGGCGATGTCATTCATATAAGAAATCTTGAGTGCAAGAAAATCATTAGAAGCATACTTAATCATCTCGGCCGATCTTCTGCTTACCGAAACAATCGGTAGCTGGAACGGTTCATATATCTTCATAAGCATTGCTTCCGCCCATTTGCTCTCCGTCCCTATAATAATTCTCGCTGCCTGCATGGTATCATATACAGCCGTACCTTGCGCCAAAAATTCAGGGTTAGATGCCACCTCTATTTTTACGTCATTAACCAGGAAATCTCTAATAAACTGTTCTACTTTATCATTAGTTCCGACAGGAACTGTCGATTTTACTACAACCAGGCAGTCTTTGTCCACATTCTCCGCAATCTGCCTTGCAACTGTAGCTATATAGGAAAGGTCGGCAGAGCCGTCCGGCTGCTCCGGCGTTCCTACACCAATGAAGATTGCGTCTGCCTCCCGATAGGCTGCAGCATAATCACAGGTGTAGTGCAATCTACCGGCTGCATAGTTTTTTTGCATCAACTCTTCAAGCCCAGCCTCATAAATGGGGGAGAGCCCTCGCTTCATAATCTCAACCTTATGTTCATCAATATCAACACAGGTTACTTGATGACCGACTTCGGCAAAACATACGCCTGCAACCAAGCCGACATAGCCGGTCCCTGCTACTGCGATTTTATACATAGTTATCTTCCTTTACTTTTGCTCAAATATTATGTCACATTTCTTTTTCAGTTTAAGTCAGCCTGTCTATTAAACTAAAACTCCGTTTTTGTAATTCTGGCAAAACCATTCATACGTTGCCTGTATGCCTATATGCAAATTAGTCTTGGCAGTCCAGCCAAGACTATTTATATATGTCACATCATTAATCTTGACCGGTGTTCCATCCGGTTTTGAAGGATCAAAGCATATGTCGCCTTGATAGCCGGTAACTTCTTTAATAGTAGTTGCCAGTTCCTGAATTGTAATCCCTACGCCAGTACCAATATTGATAATTTTACTATCCTCATAATGATTCATAAGATACACACAGGCGTCTGCCAGATCATCGACATACAAAAATTCCCGCACAGGGGTACCGGTCCCCCATATAGTAACAAAAGGAGCTTGACTGACCTTAGCCTCATGAAACTTGCGAATTAACGCCGGAAGAACATGAGATGTTTGTAAGTTGAAATTATCATTAGGCCCATAAAGATTCGTCGGCATTACAGATATATACTTGGTGTCATACTGCTGATTATAAGCTTGACATAATTTTATCCCCGCAATTTTCGCTATTGCATAGGCATCATTTGTCGGTTCTAATGGACCAGTCAGTAAAGACTCTTCTTTTATCGGCTGCTCAGCCATCTGAGGATAAATACAAGAGCTGCCTAAAAACAGTAGCTTTTGTACTTTGTTTCTCCAGGCATTATGAATTATATTGGTTTCAATCATCAGGTTTTCATAAATAAAATCGGCAGGAGCTGTGGAGTTAGCCAGAATACCACCGACTTTTGCTGCAGCTAAAAAAACATAATCCGGCTTCTCGCTGGCAAAGAAATCAGCTACAGCCCGCTGTTCAAGTAAATCCACCGCCTGCCTGGTAACTGTCAATAGATTAGTATATCCTTCTTTTTCCAGAGCACGGACAATGGCTGAACCGACAAGCCCGCGATGTCCAGCCACATAAATTTTTGCTTGTTTATCCATACGATTACTCACCTGACTATTCATTATATTGCCGTACTTCAAAACCATTTTTTTCGCAAAGAACATCCCGCTCCGCACTTTTCAAATCTTCCCGTACCATCATTGATACAAGTTCATCCAAAGTAGTCTTTGGCTCCCAGCCTAATTTAACTTTGGCTTTACTAGGATCGCCTAACAACAACTCTACTTCTGTAGGACGAAAATAACGAGGATCCACCTCAACAAGAACTTTGCCAGTGGCTTTATCTATCCCTTTCTCCTCGACACCGCTGCCCTGCCATAGTATCTCTATACCGATTTCTTGGAATGCCAGTTCCACAAAATCGCGAACCTTCGTCGTTTGTCCTGTCGCAATGACAAAGTCTTCAGCCTGCTCCTGCTGCAAAATCAGCCACATAGCTTCTACATAATCTTTGGCAAAGCCCCAGTCGCGTTTGGCATCCAGGTTGCCAAGATATAGTTTATTCTGCATACCCAGCTTAATCCGCGCAACAGCACGGGTTATTTTACGTGTAACAAACGTCTCTCCACGCAGCGGTGACTCATGGTTAAACAAGATACCATTACAGGCATACATACCATAGGCCTCACGATAGTTCACAGTAATCCAATAGGCATATAGTTTTGCTGCCGCATACGGGCTGCGCGGATAAAATGGCGTAGTTTCCTTTTGCGGAGTCTCCTGAACCAGGCCATAGAGTTCGCTGGTGGAAGCCTGGTAAAATTTTGTTTTCTTCTCTAAGCCAAGGATACGAATGGCTTCCAGTATACGCAGCGTTCCCAGCGCATCCGCATTGGCCGTATATTCAGGTGTGTCAAAAGACACCTGCACATGACTTTGAGCAGCCAAGTTGTAGATTTCATCCGGCTGTACCTGCTGGATAATCCGAATGAGATTAGTGGAATCAGTCATATCACCGTAATGCAGGAAAAATTTCACATCATCCTCATGCTGATCCTTGTAAATATGATCGATACGATCGGTATTAAATAGTGAAGTGCGACGCTTGATACCGTGTACTTCATAGCCTTTTTCCAGTAAAAATTCCGCTAAGTAGGCTCCGTCTTGACCAGTAATGCCAGTGATAAGTGCTCTTTTTTGCATAAAATTCTTCTCCCCAATCATTGTATTTAACAAAGTACTTCGGCCAAATAGCATCATACCTTCACACACTACGCTAAATCGTCACTCTAAATTGCGGACTACTATCTTCGCCCAACTGAATGCGCCCTATAATTTCAGCTATGTCCATGGAACTCTTTCCGCTTACTCCCATACTCATTGTTAAATATACATAACAATCGCCAGCCTTGGCACGACATTATCATGCTTTATGAGCAGGTTTTAAACTGTCACGTGGTAAGGCCAATTAAAAATGCTTCCTTAATCCTTTTAGTGCATAGTAACAAAAATAGTAGAAAGACTTTGCAAAGGACAGCTTTTCACTTTTTCGATACACATTCCATGTCCATTTTAAACTTTTAAACTTATTCCCGCTTAAAGAATTCAAGTTTTTCCTATATCTTGCTAAATCTTCTTTCAAACCATAAGCATATAATCCTTTTTTTAGTATGCTAAGCCAGGTAATATAATCTTCATGTCGTTGTGACGGCATGTGAATATCCGGCACAAACTTTCTATCAATCATAACAGTTAAACAGCCGATTAAATTTCCCTTTAACAATTCTCTATAACCAATTCGATCTTCCACATCAATAAGCTTTCCCGGTTTATCTGCCGTATCTGTAAATTGGCGGTATTGCGTATACGACATAGGCACCTGATAAGTTCGCATAAATTCAACTTGTTGCGCTAATTTACTTGTCAGCCATAGATCATCGCTGTCTAAAAAGGCAATGTATCTCCCTTTAGCTGACTGAATTCCTTTATTTCGCGCTTCAGCTACACCTACATTTGCAGCCATTTGTACTAATTTTATCCTTTTATCTGCTTTAGTATAGCGTTCAACAATACTTACAGATTTATCCTTTGATTGATCATCGATAATAATCAATTCCCAAAATGGATACGTTTGATTAATTACTGATTGAATACTTTTTTCAATATAGTCCTCACTATTATACATGGGCATAACAACAGAGACTAAGTCAGTTTCAAAGTGTTTCATGAAAAGACCACACCTAAAATTAAAATATTAGTTTATTGTAAGATAAATTTATATTCATTCTTTTTCATCCCTTGCATATAGACTTATCATTTCCAACATATTGTCTATATTATCAGAGGAATATATTTTGCGAAACTTTTGAACTTGCAATAAATCATAAACTGGTTTTTTTAATGCTTCTTCTATATACCCAGAAAATTGTTCCGCATTATCTGTATACTTGATAAATGAAAGTATATCTTTAGAAATTCCTCTAACACCTTTATTTGTTGATACAATTGACTTCCCTGTTGATAACATCTCTAATATTTTAATGTTCACGCCACTGCCATGAAAAATCGGATTTATTAGGACTTTTCCTTTTGATAAAACCTCTTTTATATCTTTGGGATTAGGTAACACTTCAATTTTATAAGTTTCACAAAACTTAATAAATTCTTTTGAAGGATTACTTCCAGCAAAAACAATTTTATACTCTTTTTCCAAATAAGGAATACAATTTATTACAAACCATTTCAACCCATATATATTGTTAGGCCAACATAGTCCACCAATAAACAGGATGTCAAATTCATAACTTTTAGACTCAGTAAACTTATCATCTATAATAGGATTTTGTAAAAAAACATTATTGGGCATATCTAAACGCTCATAATCATCTTGAGATATTTCAAATATTATATGGCTCTGATTTCTAATAAACTTTTCTATTTTTTTAACTCTGTCTATGTTAATATATCTTACTGCTTTATACGCCAAATTTTTCTCTGACATATACAAGGCTTTTGCATATAAATACTCTACATTATGGGATCTATATACAAATATTATTTTTTCACTAAATAAATTCATTATTTCCAACGCACATATGCTTCCTGCAATTCCATCTAATAATAAAACTTGTGGTGAAAATAATAACAGTTCACTTTTCAAATTTTCCATATCTAAACCCGATATTCGTCGATCCACAATATAAGATGGATATTTACTTAATATAATATTAGCGATATTATGGCAACGCCTATACACTATTATCCGTTCTACATATTTTCCTATTTCTTGATATTCTTGTTGACTAGGTTCACGATCCAACCATGTTATCAAAAAAATTTTAACTCCACGAGAATGTAAGGCTTTTATTCTCGTCCACATATCAACCCTACCACCATTATTAGGTGGATACGGGAAATCATGTGCAATTATAACCATTTTAAATCCATACATGTTCAATCATCCTAAAACTACAATTTTGAATATATGTCAATAAGATTTTTAGCTATGGAATTCCAATAATATTGACTTACAACTCCATCTCTTATTGTTCGTTTTTCATTTACAATTTTAAGCATAGATTTAGCTATATCATTTACATCTTTATGATCAACATAATATGGAATATCGTTTAAATATTCTCTAATCGGGGGACAATCTCCAACCAAAACATTGCAACCTAAACTCACAGCCTCTAAATTAGATAAGCCTGGGGTTTCAAGTTTACTGGGCATAGCGTGAAATAATGCACCTTTATACGCAGAATAAATTATATTTCTATCATCAATAAACGGAATATGTATAATTTTTTCACTGTGTCTGTTAAAAAGTGATATCACTTCTTTTTTATATTCTTCGCTTTCAGTGCGAAAATCCCCAATAATAACCAAAGGAACTTTGATTTTTGATAACAAAAATCCTTTTATCAAATTGAGTGTATTTTTCCTTTCATCAATCATTCCAACATTTATAATATATTCTGATTTAATATTATAAATGTTTTTAAATAGCGTAGGAGATACATCTTCTTTTTTTACAAAGTCAATACCGTTATAAATAACTTTAAATTTTTTAGAGTCTTTTATCCCATATAAATATTTAATCTGATTTAATTCTGAAATACTATTAGGCAAAATAACATCTGCTAAGTCAAGAGCATCTTTACAAAGAATCTCTCTCGCTCTGCC
>JAEZUI010000135.1 GCA_023421115.1 Bacillota bacterium
GTATAATTGTTCCGTTCTGGTCATCCTCTCTCTTGGTCACATATTGAAGCCTGTTGTTATCGGTATAATCATACTCTGTATAGGTCACCTCATTGGTTGCCGTGATGGTTTCTATCTCTGTATCCCTATTACCCCTCATATCATATATAGGCTACTGTCCTTTGTGCACTATTTGCATCAGGCTCATATATGGTTTCCAGCCTGTTCATGCTATCGTAGGCGTATGATATCGTTTTTGTTGTACCGCCTACACGTTCCTGCTTTTGGATCATGTTGTAGGCTCCATCATAATAGTACTTGTAGTATTATGACTCTTCAAATACTCCTTGACCGTTCTTCACTTCATTTGTAAGGGTATCCAATAGTCCTTCATCATAATATGTATATTCCTGCCTGAAGGTATTGTTGTATGTTACGTAATTTTATGGATTTATGTGTTCAATTCTATTCGTTAAAAAAGTCTGTTGAAAAAAAGTATATAACAAGGAAGTGTTCATTTTTAATTATAAATCAACATGTATCTGTCATTTCACTTTCCCAGTATGCAAAGGAATCATCATCCTGCTCTCTTTGCACACTACTGTATTTGTGTCTGAACTTTTCGTAGAATGCCTTATCACCCTCATTCTTAAGTGGTATTCCGGCAGCAACCTCTTTTTCGAGAGCAGCTATTCTTTCCTTCGCTTCTGCATCAAAAGTCATCTAGCAAGCCATTTCATACAGTTCCTTTGGTGATATTGTCCCCGCTTCTGTAGTTGAAAATTCAATAAGCACCTCGGGATTACTTCCCCACACTGCGGCTTTGGCAGCGTCCTGCGCCCATCTCTTGATTGTCATGTTCTGCAAGGCTGTCCACATAGGTACCTTCATTTTCTCGCTGTATGCCTCAAGCTTTTTGTAGAACACCTTGTCAAAGCTAATCATCATCCCGATTGCTTTGAGAATCATTTCGTTTCTTGACATTCCCAGCCTGCTTGCAGCTTCATCCATAGCTTCAGCTGCTGGACTGTCCTTTGTGAGTCTGATATTGATTAAATCTGGCATTTATAAAGCCTCCTTTGTTAGTTTTTGGATTAAGTATGTCATATTGCTTTACTATTGTAAATATTTAATTTATTATTTTATATATACTATTTAGGCATAATTATATATGACACACAGGCATAATTGATTTCTGGGGTCAACACAAAAATGGCAGTCATCCGAAGACAACCGCCATTAAAAATGCATATTGTTTTTTGCTTGTTACTGAAAATTAGTGCAATAAATTTTTCCAAATTTCATTCTCAGTTTTTGTATTATCCTCCAAGTCCTGGTATTTGATTTCAAGTTCTGCAAAATCACCAACAGCGTGTGGTACAAAGACCGTTAACCCCAAAGAATCTTTTGTTAAGTATAATTCTGAACTCTTGAACATTGTTAGCATTTCTTCATCTGATAAACCATCAAACGCTTCATTTTGAAATGATTTTATTGCATTTAGTTTCCCATTACGGTATTGTTCAACAAAATCTTTACTAATATCAAAATAATCTGTTAATTTTATCTCAGTGCCGCTCACAATATTAATATTTGACGTATATGCTATAAACATTGGATAAGGTGCACCTTTAGAATTAATGTATCCAGTAAACTGAAGGCTCAACAGTTTATCATTAGACCTTTTAATATTGTAGTCTATGTCTAATGTAGTTACCATTTCATCCTTTTCTACTTCACCAACCAATTTTAATGCTTGTTTTTTTTACTAACTCGTTTATAGCTTTCTGTATATCATTGTTTTGAAGTTGATTAATTTGAGGATACTTGATATTAATTTTTCCTTTACTATAGGTATTAATCACTAAAGTATATGTATTCTCCTTAATATCCTTTTGAATATCTTTTTCAGCTATCTCTGTTTTATTTGTTTGTTGTTTAACTGCTTCATTATTTATTTCTTTTCTCGCATATTCGTTGCATGACACAAATATAAAACAGCTAATTATCATAATCAATAGCAAAAATATTTGCTTTTTTGATGCCATAAAATTTTTCCTCCTGTATTATTAATACTACATTTTCATTTTTTACTTGCCTAAAATTTGAAATGCTTGATTAGTATATTTTGTCCTATCCTTAATTTGTTGCTCATAATCATTTTGATATTTTAAATTATAATTCACCTTAGAGGTAATTTCTTTAACAGTAGTACCTCTGTCCACTATTGCATTCATTCCATTATCATGCCACCAAAACCCTGAAGCTCTCCAAGTATAATGCTGCTTAACATAATCAGCACCCTCTGCCATTATTTTTCCTTTGATGACTTCATCCTTAAATGTATTTGCAAAAGCTTGATAATTATCTCTACCTGTAACTTGTATATATCCAACACCTCTGAATCTATAGCCATCTCCTGGTTGATTATTACCTAAATCTGTACGATTCTCGTATTTTTTCGTGAAATACGCAACTGGGTCACCGTCATAAAGCTCCCCTGTCCATTTCCCTTGCCCTGATTCTTTTGTGCATTGCCCCAAGAAATGAGCTATTCTATCAGTAGTTGTAATGTCATATGCAATTAACGTTTCATTCAAGTCTGTAATCATTTCATCAGTAACTGTTGTATTTACAAAAAGCTTTTTCAATTTTCAATTGTGCTTTTGTCACATAAGTTTCATTAACTTTACCCGTCCCCTTAGAAGCCGAGTTACTTAAATAATTTTTTATATACTCGTAGGAAGCAGGGCTATCTTTGTAAACCGTTCCATTTTCTGTTACATATGTTGTGTACCCATTTTCGCCTCCGTACTCTCTTTCAGTCCTA
>JAEZUI010000251.1 GCA_023421115.1 Bacillota bacterium
GTGTATGTGTGCTGGATATGAGCATATAAAGGATTTAAAGGAGTTATTATGTGAGCAGGGTATTAACCTTAAGGTCAGGGAAAAATCAGATTGTATTTTAGAGGACATCATTGAATCAATATCTTTAGGAAAGCTTGTTATAGTTTGGCTTGACTGTTTTTATGAGTCTATAAGAAATGACCTTTATATGAAGGAGCATTGGAGACACTCTATTTTGTTTTATGGATTTGACCTGACAGAAAAAGTGTTCTTTATCATTGAGCATGACAAAAGGGAAGATATTGAATACAGAAAAAAAACTATATCTTTTGAAGATGTAGTTAATTCGTATCAAGGATATCTCACACATTACCATCAAAATAACATTATGTCTTATATTGAATTAAGCTGTTTAAATAATACAGTGGAAAATGGAAATTTAGATCAATATAAAGTAAAGTACCTGGAAAATTTAAAGATAGCTGAAAAAAGTATAAATACAGGGCTGGCCATTTTAAGGAATACTGTTGAGGTATTTATTGATTTATTTGATGATGAAGATTTACTAAGTAAACGGTGTGAAAAAGTTATATTGGGCTTAAATGATATTATTGAAGCTAAGAGAGCAGAAAGATATACAATAACTAAACTATTTGGACAAGATGATTTACAAATTACTTTGCATGACAGGTCATCAGAATATTGGAAAGCTGTTCGTGCAGTATTTGCAAGATATCAATATTCCAATATATACAGACCAAAGTCTTTTCAAAATGCTAAAAATAACTTAAAAGAAATATATAGCATAGAGTCAGAATATTACAGAAGTTTGCTCAATATGTAGCATTCATAAAAAGTATAATTTTAATTGTGGAGTGTCATATGTGTAGTTTTATTTTAACAACTAAAGAAATAAAGAATTCTAAAAAGGTTAACTTATACTCAAAAAGAAGAGGGCCAGACCATACTGAAATAGTAAGTTTTGATAAGTATTATATAATACATAATCTCCTTAGTATAACCGGTGTATTTACAAAACAGCCTTTTATAGACGATGGTATTGCAGCTTTTTACAATGGTGAAATATATAATTATCAGGAGTTTGGAAATTTCTCTAGTGATGGAGAGTGTCTTATAAAATTGTATAAGAAGTATGGGGAAGGCTTTCTTCGAAAGCTTGATGGGGAGTTTGCAATTTGTATTGTAGATCTTAATAAGGAACATATAGTTTTCAGTACTGATACATTTAAAACAAAACCTCTTTGGTTTAGTGTGGATGATCTAGATATAGGAGTAAGTTCATATAGAAGTGACTTAGAACACCTAGGACATGTCAATATCACAAAAGCTAAGCCAAATACAATTTATATTTATAGTATGACTACCATGAAACTGAGGGAAGAAACATTATATGACTTTGATTTGAAACAGTATAAAGATTCCTTTGATGATTGGATTAGTGCTTTTCAGTCTGCAATAAAAAAACGAACTGCAAATATCAATGAAAAGATTTTTATAGGGCTGAGCAGTGGATATGATAGTGGAGCTATATTCTGCGAGCTGCTTAAAAAAAAGGTTGATTTCGCCGCTTACTCAATAATTGGAGAAGAGAAGGAGGAAATATTATTAAAACGTCATAAGATGCACAATAATACTGCTATTTTAGATAATAGCAAAGCTAATTTCAATACAATCTTGAGGCATATTATAAGAAATTGCGAGAAGTATTCGCACCAGTATTATGATATGCTGCAGGACGAATCAAGTTGGGGATTGGGTTTGCTATGCATGCAAGCTATTAATGACGGAAGGAAGATATTTTTATCAGGTTCAGGCGCTGATGAAATTATTTCGGACTATGGTTTTGGAGGGACTAAGTTTAATAATAACAGTGAATTTGGTGGGCTATTTCCAGATGATTTATCAAAGATTTTTCCATGGATGAATTTTTACTATGGCAGTCAGGAATGCTATCTGGCTAGGGAAGAGTATGTTTGTGGGTCCTATGGACTAGAGGCGCGATACCCGTTTTTGGATAGGAATCTTGTACAAGAATTTATTTGGCTGAAGCCTTACCTTAAGAATAAAAATTATAAAGCACCTATAAAAGAATACTTTGACAGAGTAGACTTTCCATATGTTGAAGAAAAAATAGGTTTCTTTTTTTTAAAGCATGATTTTGATGTAAATAGCTTGGATGCATTAAATTTAAACACAAAATGATCCATAGAAGTTTATTAGTGGTGTCAGAAAAAACAAAAGTTGTATTATAAGATAGGTTTTGATGGGGGGACAGACATGGAGAAAGACTTAAGCACTTTATACAATATTGCTGAAGAAATACGAAAAAATGTTTTTAAAACAATATGTAGAAGTAGCGGTGGGCATATTGCTTCATCTTTTTCAATTGTTGAGATATTAACAGCACTATATTTTGGAAATGTACTGAACTATGATTCAAAAAATCCAAACAACCCTGAAAGAGACAGGTTTGTTCTCAGTAAGGGACATGGTGCTGTTGCTTTATACGCTACTCTTTTTAAAGCAGGCTATTTTGGTGAGTCCACTTTAAACACTTATTGCCATCGCGAGTCTAAATTGGGCAGCCTTGCTAATATGGACGTTAGTATGGGTATAGAGGCTTCAACTGGAAGCTTAGGTCACGGATTTGGTTTTGCAGGAGGGATAGCGTGGACCGGCAAAAACAAGGGGAAAAAATATAAAGTATATGCACTGATAGGTGATGGAGAATGTCAGGAGGGATCAATATGGGAAGGAGCATTATTTGCTTCTCAAAATTGTCTTGACAATTTTATTACTATTATAGATTTTAATAAACTACAAGCAATGGACAGATTAGAAAAGATAGTAAGTATAGAACCTTTAGCGCAAAAATGGGAGGCCTTCGGTTGGGAGGTTAAAGAGGTTGATGGTCATGATATAAAACAAATTATTGATGTTCTAACTGAACCAACCTGTTCAAAAGGAAAACCCAGGGTTGTTATTGCTCATACAATTAAAGGAAAAGGTGTTGGTTATATGGAAAACTCTCCGACCTGGCACTATAGGTTTCCAAATGGAGATGAAATGGAAACTGCTATGTTAGAGCTTGGTATTAGAAGACAGGAGTTGATGTCAGATTGAGAAATCCCTTCTTTAATACAATATTAAAATTAATAAGGTGTGATCCTGACG
>JAEZUI010000265.1 GCA_023421115.1 Bacillota bacterium
CGGTAAAATAAACTATCTCTTGAGTGAAGACGATACAAGGGTATTTTTGTTAAAAGGTGACAGTATTATGAGCGATGGCATGGCTTTAGCAGAAAAGAGATTAAGAAATGCACTTTTGGAAAAAATGGCGTATCAGCAGTTTATATTGAAGACTGATGTTGTTAACTTCAGGGAGTACTTAAAATAAGATTTAAAATGGCCTTACACAATATCAAGAATTTTTATTACTGAAACAGTAACATTATCAGTTCCATAATTGCCTAGTGCTAAATCAATCAGGTCTTTACATATTGAAGCACTAGTGTCAGCAATGGATAGATGAAATTTTATTTCTTCGTCGGTTAGAAAATTTGAAAGTCCATCACTACACACAAGATAGGTATCTCCTCTTAAAACGGTTAATTCATCGGAGTAATCTGCCTCCATTATACCAAGAGAAGGGTTTGTGCCGAGATACCTCGTTAGTATGTCTTTGCTCTTGTGGAATCTGGCCGTATAGCTGTTCAAAACTCCAAGACGTATAAGTCTTTCCGCTTCAGTATGGTCGGTTGTGAGTTTTGCCAGATTTGAGTCACGCAATAGGTATACTCTGCTATCTCCAATATTTAGGGACATTGCTTTGTCGCGGCAGAATACAATAGATGCTAAAGTGGTCCCCATTCTTTTCCCTAACGATAATGCTTGTTCATATATTATTTTATTGGTTTTTTTTATATGATTATCTAAAGGCTCTTTTAAATCTGATAATATTGTGCAAGTTCGAAAGTTGCTTTTATAGAATTCGTGTAAGGCTTGAACAGCCAAAAAAGATGCTTCTTCTCCAAATTGCTCACCTCCCATACCGTCGCAAACAGCAAAAATGAATTGCTGGTCGGAAGTTTTTGTTGAAATACATAGAGGATCGGTAATAGAGTCTTTTTTCATAAAAGCACCGTTAAAATAAAAATTATCTTCATTTTTACTGCGTATATCTCCTTTAGTTGTCATAACGGATGCGTCAATTTTAAGAATCATACTCATAGCTCACCACCTTTAGATGTAAATCCATTCATCTTCAATATTGTCCTTTATACAAATTTGAGTTTTATTAAGACCATTTGGTTGGATTTTGTAAGTTTTGTTTTGATCGCTTTTATTGCAGTAATAGATCCAATCATCTACTACATTGATATAGTCGGTGTAATCGTCATTGAGCTTTTCCTTTTCGGAACCGTCACTACGGATTCTATATAGTTTACTCATATCGTTTTTATTACAATAAAAGACCCAATCTTTGTATACATTTATATTAGTTGACATATCATCACAGATTATCTCTGTTTTTGTTCCGGAAGTATTTATTTTGTAAAGTTTCATATGGTCACTTTTGTTGCAGAAATATATCCATTCATCGGTGATGCAAAAATAGCTTGCTTCATCATTGGAAATTCTTGTTTTTTCTTTTCCGTGAACACTTATTCTATAAAGTCTGCCATTGTCGCTTTTGTTGCAGTAATATAGGAAACCGTGGTATAAGCTTAGGTTATATGCTTTGTCACTGCTCAATTTTATCTTTTCTGTACCGTCGATTTTTGCTTTGTATATGCTGTAACCGTCAGATTCGTTGCAATAATAAATCCAATTTTGTTCTACATTTAAATACAAACAGCTATCAGCTATAACTTTTTTTCTATGGCTTCCGTCTATATTGATACGGTAAATGTGCTCACAATCAGAGGAGTTGCAGTAATAGATCCAGTTATCTTCTATATTGACGAACCATGCTTCATCGGAAGTTAGCTTTATTGTTTGAGTTTTGTCAGGGCTAATCTTATACATATTGTGCTTGTGATTAGGACATGATATATATATCCATTCACCCATTGAGCAAACGAGACTTCCGTTTACTATGTTGCCGTGCATATTTGTATTTCCGTTTACAAGGTCCAAGTTCAAAGGAGTATTATGGCATTGTAATAGGGAAGCTTGGGTGTTATTGATTAACTGTGTATAGTTTTCAATAATATCAGTGTTATTTATTAATGCTGTCTCAGGAATAATATTCATAGTTTGTGGGGAGTTTGTTTTTTTCTTTGATAAGACAATCTTTTGCCTTTCAATGTAGGACATATCGTAACATGCTTCGATTAAAGCCTTTTTGACTTCTTCAGGAGATACATACCTATTGGAAGGTTTGTATTCACATAACTTAAGTATAACATTACCTAGTTTTGGGTGCGCATTACATGGTGGTACCATGGCTTCACCGAGCAGGCGTTTTTCTACAGCGATTTCACTGTCTTTTATGCGAAGCTCTATAGGGAAAGGGGGCATAAATGGATACCTGGAGTTATTTAGAAGTTTGTAAAGTAAAATGCCTAAAGAATAAAGGTCAGCTCTCGTATCGTAGGCTTCGCCTTTGTATACTTCCGGGGCCATATAGAGAGGTGTGCCGCGAATTGAGGAGGAAAAGCCTGTTGACAGTTCCCGTGCAATTCCGAAATCACCTAATTTGTAGCGTTTATCTTTTGATACAAATATATTTTCATCCTTTATATCTCTATGAACAATGTTCTTTTTCGAACACAGTTCTAAAGCAGCACATATATCGAGACCGATATTTACAACATCATCTATAGATAAATCTTTCTCCTCAATATATTTGTTGAGTGGTGTAAGATACTCCATTCTGATTAAAATATCCCAGGCGATTTTATCTGGGTTTTTCTCTACAGTATGATCTTCATAACTTACTATATTACTGTTGCCCCTGAGGTTATAAAGCATTACAATTTCATTTATTATACTTTTTACAGCATCTTCAAAATAAAGCTTTAGTAGGTTTTCTTCATTTCCTAAAGTTGATATGGCTTCGTTGTATTGTTCTTTAGTAGGAATGCTCATGAGTTTTAAGGCGGACTCATATTTATAGCCCCATTCTTCTTTTGATATCTTATAGACTTTTCCATAACTGCCCTGACCTACAAATTTTTCTATGTACCAACTGCCCCAAAAAGGTTCATATCTTTTTACGTAGTTATCCTTTGAATAATTCATTACAAAAGAAACCTCCTAAATACTTTTAGATGAGCTGTTTTGTTTTAATAGGAAAACATAATGTGGCTGCAAGTACAAATATACAATAAAAAACATTAAGATCTGCATTTGATAATGTCAATAAGATTCTATTAGGAATGAAGTTCACATATATTTTAATATATATATTTTATCATATATGCATAATTTGAGTCAATTGGAGTTCTACCTGAAAACATGAAAGCAAGGTGAGTATATTCTCTAAATGATTGCTTTTATTAAATGTTTTTAAACTTTGTATAATATTGTTAGTTATTCTTGCCGATAGTATTGTCGATAACTAAGTATACAAAGTAAAATTGTACTTTTTTTGTAATCAACATTATTAAGTGAAACTTATTTTAAAAGGGTGAGGAAGGTAAGGCAATATTTAATCTCGTGTTTATGTAAAAAATTATTGCGTTTGTAATAGAATTATGGTACCATTTACTCAAACGGTTTAGTAAACCGGTTTCTTTAAAGATATAAATAGGCTTTGAAATAAAAAAGAGACAATATAACAAATACATTATATAGATAGATAAACTATGTATTACTGAGATATATTACATACTAGGGAGTATAGCTTTTCTAATTAAATAGATTTTTTCAATACAGCTAAAAAGGAATAAACGATTTTAGGTGCAATGTTCAACAGATACTATGTGGATTTGTATATTGATTTTTTATTGGGTAATTTCAAAAAAGCTTTGCAATTGTCAATTCAAAAAGTTTGGTTTATATACTCTATGAATTGAGTTTTGTATAAGTAGTTTTTGAAAGAATCTTTTTAAATTCTTCGTGAGGTGATTGGTAAAATGTCAACAAGTACGAACACTACACCGGATATAAACATCCAAATGAACAAAAAAAGCTTATGGAAAAAATCAGCTTTTCTCAAAGAACTGGTAACAAACAAAGCGTTGTTTTTGATGTTGTTGCCGCCATTTATCTTGATATTTATCAACTACTATTTACCCATGTTTGGTGTCATTATTGCCTTTAAGAATTTTAACTATGCTGATGGTTTTTTAAAAAGCCCTTGGGCAGGTTTAAAGAATTTCGAGTTTCTTTTCATGTCTAATAAAGCATGGGAGATAACACGAAACACTATCGTATACAATTTGTTTTTCATTTTTCTGGGATTGGTTTTTGCCGTTATATTTGCATTAGCTCTCAATGAATTGAAAAACAAGTTTGCTGCTAAGTTTTATCAGTCTGTAATATTTTTACCCTACTTTCTCTCATGGGTAGTAGTGGCTTATCTAGTACTCGCAGTTCTTGATCCTAATGGATTCTTTAATAAAACAATTGCTAGAGTGCTAAACATTAATACTATAGATTGGTACGCTTCGCCTCAGTATTGGCCATTTATACTTGTGTTGGTTAATCTTTGGAAGAATATTGGTTACGGTATAGTCATCTATTTGGCTGGAATCACAGGAATTGACCAAGAATATTATGAAGCTGCCGTATTAGATGGTGCAAATAAGTTGCAACAGATAAGGTATATTACACTCCCGTTTCTAGTTCCTTTTATGATTGTAACTACTATCATCAACCTTGGTAATATCTTCAGAGCTGATTTTGGTCTTTTTTATCAGGTTACGATGCAGCAGGGGCTTTTAGCACCTACAACGGAAGTTCTTGACACATATATATACAAAGCTTTAATTTTTTCCGGAGATATAGGTATGTCATCCGCAGCTGGGGTATACCAATCAATTGTAGGATTTCTTACGGTATTGTTTGCGAATTGGGCTGTGGGTAAAATCAGCAATGAAAATAGAATATTCTAATTTGTATCGCTGGTTATTTGTTTGGTACATCAATAAATGAAAAATTAAATGCAATAGAATTTCTTATATTATTAAAATGATATGAAAAATATAATTTGCGTATTTTGGGAGGAAAATATGAAGTCAGAAAAAATACAAACATCTTCAAGATTAAATTCCATTTCACCTGCTACTAATATAGTACTTAATGTGTTCTTTATTGCTTATTGTGTTTTGTGTATAGCTCCTTTGATTTTGATTTTCATGGTTTCTATTACAGAACAGACATCTCTTGCAATTAACGGATACACTTTTTTTCCAAGCAAGATAAGTTTTGATGCATATAAGTATTTGTTCAGTGATCTTGAAAAATTGTTTAGATCCTATGGTGTTACAATTTTTGCTTGTGTTGTAGGTACATTTTTTTGTGTAGTATTTACTATGATGTATTCATATCCTATATCTAGGAAATCTTTTAAATATAGAAACTTTTTCTCCTTTTTTATATTCTTTACCATGCTTTTTCAAGGAGGATTAGTACCATGGTATATACTATATACCAAGTACTTGGGTTTGAAGAACAGTTTAATTGCATTGATTATGCCAGCTGTCATGAATGCGTTTTATGTGCTGATTACCAAAACTTTTTTCTCAATCAATATACCTGACTCGGTATTAGAAGCAGCTAGAATAGATGGAGCTAGTGAGTTTAATATATTTTTTACGATTGTAATCCCGATGTCTAAGCCTGTTATAGCTACAATAGCATTATTTGCATCGCTGAGCTACTGGAATGATTGGTACCTTTGTCTCTTATTCATCAATGATCCTAAATACTACAATCTTCAATATTCAATGTATCAAGCTCTGCGTTCCCTCCAGTTTCTGACATCATCTTTGGCATCAGCTTCTGGAAACACTTCAAGTGCATTGGCAAATGTACCAGGAGAGACTCTGCGTATGGCTATGGCAATAATAGGGATAGGGCCCATTGTATTTGCATATCCTTTCTTTCAGAAATATTTTATAAAGGGTCTTACTATTGGTGCGGTAAAAGGTTGATTTAGCATTGATTTCAACATTGGTAAGAGATTATTTTTGCCACTGTTGATCAAGGTATAGACGTGATACATACTTAAGGAGGTATAATAATGGTAAAAATCAAAAAGTTTGGAAGTTTAATGTCTGCTGGTTTAGCATTGAGTTTGTTGTTTTCAGGCTGTGGGGGTACGAAGCCAAATGAACCTGGAGGGACTACAGAACCTGGAGGAAGCAACACGGGTTCTCAGCTAGCACCTTATGAAATCAATGCATATTTTCTTGCTCCACAAGTTAAGGATGTGGCATTGGTAGAAGCCGAAATAAACAAGATTCTTAAGGAAAAAATTAATGCAACTATCAAACTGAACTATTTTTGGTGGGATAACTATCAGCAAAAACAGCAATTGGATGTGACTTCTGGTGAAAAGATAGATATTATGTTTTCTCCAAGTTGGTGGGGATTTAATGATTATGTAGCAAAGCAAGCATGGTTGCCGTTGGATGAGCTCCTTCAAGAGCATGGTAAGGATATTATTGCCAATATTGATCCAGCATATTTGAAAGCTCCGATTGTAAATGGAAAACTATATGCAATTCCTACATCAAAGGATATGTACGGAACTGGCGGATTTATATTTAACAAAGAACTTGTTGATAAGTACAAATTTGATATAAACTCTATCACTAAGCCTGAAGATATTGAACCATGGCTTAAGACTATCAAGGAAAATGAACCGGATATAACTCCATTCTTGTCTTCAGCGGGTGACCAGCAAGCATATTTACAACAGGATTGGAATGTTAATGTCGGTTCAGTAGATGTGCCGGTAGGCTATGCAAAAACCGGTGGGGATGTTAAGATAATAAATTTACTTGAAACAGAAGCTTCAAAAAGAATATTCAAATTAAGCCACAGCTGGTATAAAAAAGGTTATATAAACGAAGACGTCGCGACCTTGCAAGATGGAACTCCTAAAAAGAAGTCTAAGAAAGTATTTGCTTGGACAGAGCAGTTAAAGCCTGGTAAAGCAGATGAATTAGCGGCACAATTCGGATATGAGCTTGTTCAGGCAGATGCTTGGAAAGGTATTGATTATTATACTACCACTCTTGATTTGACAAACTCACAGTTGGTAATTCCTAGGACTTCTGAGGATCCGGCAAGAGCAATGATGTTTATTAATCTTCTATTTGCAGACAAAGAGATTAAAAATCTTCTTAGCTGGGGTATTGAAAACAAGCATTATAAGAAAATCGGCGACAATCAGATTGACTTTGCTGACGGAGTTAACGCCGACAACTCTGGTTACTATGGACTTGCACAATGGTCAATGGGAGGAAGTCAATTCCTTGATTACCTATGGGCAAGTGAAAGTGCTGACAAGTGGCAGAAGATGGCTGAATTCAATGCCATTGCAAAACCGATGAAAATTGTCGGATGGACTTATGACTCCAGTAATGTAAAATCAGAAATGGCAGCACTAGCAACAGTAGGTCAGAATGAAGTGAAGCCACTTTCTCAGGGGCTAGTTGATTACGATACTTACTATCCTAATTTAAAGAAATCCCTTGAAGCTGCAGGTATTCAAAGGGTAATCGATGATTGCCAGAAATCTGTAGATGAGTTTACAAGCACATTGAAATAGAATATAACTAAATTGTGTAATTAAAAATAAAGTTTTTTGTTCCCATACTATAGCAAGCCTATGAGTGCACTCAAAACACAAATGTAATGGACCTACAAAAACATAGAAATATGTGATTGTAGAATCTAGCTTTATGAGTGCACTCATAGTGATTTATCAAAGTATAATAAAAAATAGCAACCCATGTGCATTATGTGGAAAATAAGAGTTTAATTGACCGCATATCGTACATGGGTTTGCCTGTTTACGCAAACATTCAAAGCATCAGGTATAATTTATAATAGATATTTTAAACAAGTCTTTTGTTTTGTGCGATTTTTTTGTATAATAAAGTGTATGCAGTGATGGGCTTTATAACTACTTCTGCGCTGTTGCAAAACTAAAAAGTAAAAAATATAATTAAGGTTTTTACGAGAAGGTACATAGTTAAAAACCGTGAATTTGATTAAAGGAGAATATATATGAATAGAATAGCTTTGTTTGATTGTTTTGAAGGTGAGCCAAAGACGGGCTTAAAAGAATGCTTGCAATTATATTGGGGATATAGACTCTTAGAGCTAGCACAGGCTCATGGTCTACAAATTGTTGAAGGAACTCCTGATGCTGATATTATAGACCAACTTATACCAAAGATGCTGGATAATTTTCCAAACGATGTAGAATACTTAAACGAAGCTGAATGGTCATTTTTAAATAAAGTTAAGCAAAATTTTAATAAGGAAATGGATGATATTGAAAAAGAACAGTATGTTACCTTAAAGTGGTTAGGATACGTCTATTTATTTAATCACGATGGGCATATATATCCGATTGTACCAAATGAGCTGATGACTCTGCTACCCCAATCGGATAATGAGGAAATAAAGGTTATGGTTGAGCGTAATCAAAAGCTTTTTTCATACACCTTTGCCCTGACAAATTTGTATGGAGTGTATAGAATTGAACAGCTGGTTGATGTTTGGAATATGTACAATAAGGACAAAATTAATGTTGAGGTGGCTAAAGAATACATTGATGCAATGAAAATGCGTCAGGCGGACTTTTGGTATGACAAGGGATATGTTGTTTCCCGTTTGCTAAAGGATGAAAAGCATTATATGGGTATGCTGAAAAAAGCATCTCGATGTCCTTATTTTATGCCAACAAAAAGTGATATGGCATATTATTCAAATTATGAAAATTCAATGTCATCGAATTATTGTAAAAACGTTGAGGAATTTATCAAAAACAAAAATATAATTGATGAAAGCGAAATAGGTGATTTGATTTATGATATTTTTGGGGCCTGCAAATTGGATATTCCTTTAGATGTAATTTTGGATATGGTAAATGAGAGTGGAATAGAATTTACTGATGAAGGTGAAAAAAATGAGTTCATGAGGGTGTTGAGAATTTTATCAAATAACACTAGGAAATGGGTATTGCGTGGACACATGCCTTCTGAATTGGTCAAGAATCCGCCAAAAACTCCTACTAACCAACAACAGATTAAGTCTGCGCCAAAAGTTATGAAGAAGATAGGAAGAAATGAATCGTGTTCTTGTGGCAGTGGAAAGAAATATAAGCACTGTTGTGGCAAATAGATTAAAAGGATATTTCCATCAGTATATAGTTTTTTAAAGTTCAAAATAGGTAACATATTATTTAAATTATACATAATTTATTGTAAGGAAAAGTTTATTCTAAGCTGATCGACAATAATAAATGCACATATGCAATTGGAGAATTATGTTATGAATGATGAATATATTGCCTTAAACTATTTGCCCTTAGGTAAGAAAGCGAGGGTAAAATTACTTACTTCGGATGGAATTATCAGAAGAAGAATGTTGGATTTGGGTTTAATTTATGATACGGTTATAGAAGCATTGCAAAAGAGTCCATCTGGAGATCCTGTAGCATATCATATTAGAGGTGCTGTTATTGCTTTACGTTCAGAGGAGGCATCAAAAATATTGGTTGAAGCTCTCTAGATGTATAATTTAAGGGTGCTTTTTGTATGATATATAAATAATTGTTTTTAAAAAGGCTATTAAATATGACGGACGTGCGTTTTGGAATATTTTTTTAATAATATAGGGAAGTTGCTTAGGTTATTCATAAAAATAGTCTTACCTAATAAACAAAAATGAATAGGAGTTAATGCACATGGGGAAAAGATATTTAGTTACCGGAGGGGCAGGTTTTTTAGGAATAAACCTTATAAGGTTTTTGTTAAATAAGGGCTGTGAAATAACATCTCTGGATTTTGCAGAGTTTGATTATGAAGATGTCAAAGGCAAAATTAGAATAATCAAGGGTGATATTAGGGATAGAAAAACTGTGGATCAGGCTATGGAACAAGTGGATATAGTAGTTCATACTGCAGCTGCTCTGCCTTTATATAAAAAAGAAGATATTTTTTCAACGGATATTGATGGTACAAAGAATATAGTCGATTCGGCATTTTCAAATGGAGTTGAGAGAGTAATACATATTTCTTCAACGGCTGTTTATGGCATTCCGGACCATCATCCTTTGGTAGAAGACGATAAACTTGATGGTGTAGGTTATTATGGAGAAGCAAAAATAAAAGCTGAGGAAGTTTGTATTGAGTATAGAAAAAAGGGTATGTGTATACCGATATTGCGTCCGAAGTCTTTTATAGGTCCAGAAAGGCTGGGGGTTTTTGCTCTTTTTTATGATTGGGCAAAAGACGGAAAAGGTTTTCCTATGATAGGAAACGGAAAAAACAAATATCAGTTTTTAGATGTTGAAGATTTGTGCGAAGCTATATATCTTGCTGCTGAAAGACCAAAGGATAAGGTAAATGATACTTTTAATATAGGTGCAAAAGAGTTTACTACAATGAGAGAAGATTATCAAGTAGTGCTTGATTATGCAGGATTTGGCAAGAAAATTAAAGGTTTTCCAGCAAAGCCAATGATACTTGCATTGAGGTTTCTGGAATTTTTTAAGCTGTCACCTCTATATAAATGGGTTTATGAGACAGCCTGTGAGGATTCTTTCGTGTCGATAGAAAAAGCTGAAAATATCTTAGGTTTTAAGCCTAAATATTCAAATAAGGATGCTTTACTTAGAAACTATAAGTGGTATTTAGAGAACTTGCAAGAGTTTCAAAACAAAACTGGAATTTCTCACAGGGTGCCATGGAAGCAAGGGATACTTAAATTGGCAAAAATCTTTTTTTAATAAAAAATACTCTTTCTTGGAAATTCCCAAGAAAGAGTATTTTATTGGTATTTAATTTTACTTAGTTATTGCAGCATAAAGTATATCGTCAATTGTAGTTTCTAAAGTTTCCTTTGCAACTTTGATTTGTTCATTTAAATCTTTTTCTTGCTCCATCAATTTTGCAACAGCAGCCTCGTCAACTGGCTTAACTTCTCTTAATGCTTTCAATTCTTCCTTTACTGCATTTTTAGTTTCTTCTAAAACAACAATTTTTTCCTCAAATAATGCTTGTTCTTCTTCTATCTTTAGAATAACATCTTCTCCATACTCTGCAACCAATTTAATTCTGTCAATTTGAGCATTCATAGCATCTCTTTTAGCTTTTAATTCGTCGTTCAATGCTTTTTCAGCTGCTCTTAATTCAGCAACTTTTGCTTCATCAACTTCTTCAGCTGCTAATAAAGCATCAATTTCAGCTTTTAGAGCTTCTCTGCTTTCCTTTGCTACATTTTCTTCTGCTTCAAAAGCTGCTTTTAAAGTTTCGATCTTGCTTGCAACTTCTTCGCCATACTTTGCAACTAATTTTACGTTTTCAATAAATTTATGTAATGCATCTCTTTTAGTTTTTAATTCGTCATTTAATACTTTTTCAGCTGCTTGTAATTCAGCAACTTTTACTTCATCAACTTCTTCAGCTGCTAACAAAGCATCTATTTCAGCTTTTATAGCATCTCTGCTTTCCTTTGCTACACTTTCTTCTGCTGCAAAAGCTGCTTGTGCAGTTTCGATCTTGCTTGCAACTTCTTCGCCATACTCTGCAACTAATTTTACGCTTTCAACTATTTTGTTCATTGCGTCTCTTTTAGTTTTCAATTCGTCATTTAATGCTTTTTCAGCTGCTTGCAATTCAGCAACTTTCACTTCATCAACTTCTTCAGCTGCTAATAAAGCATCTATTTCAGCTTTTATAGTAGCTTTGCTTTCCTTTATTACACTTTCTTCTGCTGCAAAAGCTGCTTGTGCAGTTTCAATTTTTGCTACAGCTGCTTCGCCATACTTAACAACTGATTTAATTCTTTCAATTGCTTTATTCATAGCGTCTCTATTAGCTTTCAATCCATCTTCTAATGCTTTTTCAGCTGCCTGTAATTCAGCAACTTTTACTTCATCAACTTCTTCAGCTGCTAATAAAGCATCTATTTCAGCTTTTATAGTAGCTTTGCTTTCTTTTATTGCAATT
>JAEZUI010000013.1 GCA_023421115.1 Bacillota bacterium
ACCATTCTTATACCAGTTAAATTGTACTTGAGTTGTGTTTTTTCCTAAGAATTCTATATCGATTTCATCCCAAGGATTGTTGTCACTTGGACCGGTATAGGTAAAAAATGATGAAACAACACCTGTACTTTTTGTTGCTTTCATTCTTACTTCATAGTATCCAAAGCCAAAAAATGCGTTTGTCCTATATTCACCGCTCTTATATGGATAACCTGAGCCAGTATCATCCCTTGTAAGATTAAGAAACATGCTACCGTTTGAGAAGGTAACCTGAGATGGCCTCCATACACAATTAAATGGTGCTCCGTTTGCCCAGTCGGCGGACTCACATTGGTTAGAGCTGTTCGTAAAGTATACTTCAAAATTTGAGTTTACTACTTGAGCAGCGGAAACTTCATGAGTCGCATAAGCAAATACAAATGCTAATAAGAGAGCTGGCAGACACAGTTTTGTAAAGTACTTTTTTAACATTAAAACTTCCCCCTTTTGAAATTATTTATTTAATATTAGGCCATTTCAAAAAATAACCTATGCAATACTTGAGTCATAAAACCAATCGAATTAGCTTTTTTGAAATGATCATTGCAAAGTTTTTTGGAATAACCTTATTAATGTTTACGTAAAATTACCGCAGTTTAGTTATAAATGTAGAAATTTTAAATTAAGTAGATTGTGGCATATACTAACAATAAAGTTAAACGAAATTTTAAAAACAACTAACGCGTGTTAGTTAAATTTTAATTCAGTTATATATTTTTGTCAATATTTTCTTTCAATAATTCAATACTGATATAAAGATAAGGCCATTTCAAAAAATAACCTGACAATAATTATATTTCTCCATATCGATTATTTATTGGGCTTGCGTTATGTGTTTTATGAATTAATTTTTACAGGTCGTTTTATTAAGTAGCCTTAATAGTTCTACAAGAATTTCTTTCTACAATAGTAATATTTACAGTTTTTACTTCCGGAATCAGCTCTTTTTTCTCTATTGACTTTATAAGTGAGTTAACAGAAAATTTTGCAGCTTCAGGTAATGATACATTGACTGAAGTGAGAGGCGGAAACATATATTGAGATATTTGCGTATTATCAAAGCCAATGATAGATATATCCTCTGGAATTCTAAGACCACACTCACCAATAGCCTTATATGCTCCAATTGCCATTGTGTCATTACATGCAAAAACAGCTGTAGGTTTATTTTTATTCTGCAGTATCTTTTTCATACCGACATATCCGCTATTTTCTGTAAAATCACCATAGGCGATATAATCCTGAACTAAAGGTATGCCACTTTCTAAGAGAGCTTGTTTATAATTATCAAACCTCACACTTCCCGACAATTTATTCAGATCGCCAGTTATTATACCAATATTTCGGTGCCCGAGACCAATAAGATAGTTTGTTGCTTCTAAAGCACCCTTAGAATTATTTAAATTTATGTATATTGCTCTATCCTTGTTTTCTTCTGTTACATTAATATCAATTGCAGCTAAAATAAAATCCTTGCTCAAAACATTCAATATTTTTTTATATTCATTTTCGTTACTTCCGATAATAACTCCTCCGTCAATCCTTTTTTCGCAGAAGGCACTTTTTATCTTCCATAACTCGTTCGAACTATAAATAGTGGATACCAGCACATAATATTGAGTTTTGTTTGATTGATCTATAAATGCGTTTATAAATGGTGAAAAATAAGAATTGTCATATAAAAGATCCTCATTATTTTCTATTACATGGTGAGGTTTTTCGTTATCTTTTATATCGACTACAAAAATTCCTAAAGTAGAGTTTTTCATTCCTACAAGTCTTCTTGCAGATGAATTAGGGTAGTAGTTATATTCTTTTATGGCCTTAAGAACTTTTTCCCGTGTTGCAGCAGGTATATCAGGATAATTATTAATTACACGTGAAACAGTGCTTCTTGACACTCCAATCATTTTTGCTATTTCTTTACTATTCATAATTATCACCTTACGAATGCTTATAACATTACAGATTTCCAATCTCTAAGTATTTTTTAATTACAGTAGTTGTTTTTTAATGGTCTTAAGTCTATACCGTAAAATTCTTTGTGAAACTTGTTCTATGTATAGGGCAATTTCCAAACTTCTTTATTGCATCTATATGTTCTTTTGTTCCATATCCTTTATGTTTTTTAAAGCCATAGTCGGGGTAAGTAGTATCTAAGTCTTCTATAAGCCTGTCCCTAGTAACTTTTGCAATTATCGATGCTGCTGCAATGGATATACTTAAGGCATCACCTTTAATTATAGATTTTTGTTGCATTTTTAAGCCATCAAGTTTCACGGCATCAATAAGCAATAGATCGGGCTTTACTTTGAGGCTTTCAACCGAAATCTCCATTGCCATTTTAGTTGCATTTAAAATATTAAGTTCATCAATTATTTTTTCATCAACAATACCCACATCATAGGCAATAGCTTTCTCTGTTATTATAGCATACAACTCTTCTCTTTGCTTTTCATTTAATTTTTTAGAATCGTTGAGTCCACTAATGAATATATCTTCAGGAAGTATCACCGCAGCAGCTACTACCGGTCCTGCTAAAGGACCACGACCGGCTTCGTCTATACCTGCAATAAACTTCTTACCTTCTCTACGGGCTTCTTTTTCATAATGACACATATCTTCGAATCTTTTGAGCTCTTTTTCCAATAAAAGCTTTTTCTTTTCATACTTAAAAATCAGTTTATCAATTTTAGAGCCATACTCTTCTTTAAAAGCGTACAATTTTTGTATAGCATTATCTATACCCACTTCACCTACAATAGCCTCTATTTGCTTCAAAGTGAGCTTCTTACTCATTTGCGCCATTTTGCATGTCCTCCGGTTTTTCGAGTGTTATTTTACCTATCTTTCCACCGCGTAATTCATCTAAAACAATAGCAGAAATTCTAGTCATATCGATTTCACCACCGGAAATAATACAGCCTCTGTTTTTACCTGCAATTTGTAGCAGTTCAAGTCCTGTTTTTTCTTCAATAGAGGTTATTTTATATCGTTCCATAAGATTTTTAGGATAAAACCTAACTAGCTTTTCAAACAATGTGGATGCTAGTTCTACCGTATCTAGTATATCATCCTTAATTGCACCGGTTATTGCAAGATTCAGACCTACTTCAATATCTTCAAATTTTGGCCATAATATACCGGGGGTATCTAAAAGCTGTATCTGGTCATTAACGTTTATCCATTGCTTACCACGGGTAACACCAGGTCTATCACCTGTTACAGCGCTTGCTTTACCGGCAATTTTGTTGATCAAAGAGGATTTTCCAACATTCGGTATTCCTACTATCATCGTCTTTATGGGCCTTGAAATTCTACCCTTTAGCTTATCCCTATCAAATTTATCCTTCATAAGCTTTTGCATTTGATTCTTTAGTTGATTAATATTTTTACCTTTTATGGAATCAATAAAAATATTGGCATAACCCCTTGAGTTATACCACTTGCTCCAACTGCTGCAAACCTTTTCGTCTGCTAAGTCGGACTTGTTTAAAACGATTATTTTGGGTTTGTTTTTAAATATATCATCAAAGTCCGGGTTCTTACTGCTAATTGGAATTCTTGCATCTAGCAGCTCTATTACTATATCCACTAACTTCATATTCTCGTTTAAAATTTTTCTGGTCTTAGCCATATGGCCTGGATACCACTGAATATTCATTTTTACCTCCTGTATTTTTATCTAATCGTAAATACTTCCAAACTCTTTTAGAGGTCTTATTCTAAATACCGCTTTTCCTTTTATTTTATCAAGGTCTACAAATCCAAATTCCCTGCTGTCTTTACTGTTTTCTCTATTATCACCCATAACGAAAACTTTATTCTCAGGCACAATACTAG
Organism: Bacillota bacterium; assembly: GCA_023421115.1. GTDB lineage: Bacteria > Bacillota > Clostridia > Acetivibrionales > Acetivibrionaceae > Acetivibrio. The sequence continues at coordinate 3,883 of JAEZUI010000013.1, forward strand.
GTAAGTCAAAATTTTGCTTTGCTGTAGAACCTTTTGCATAAGTTTCCTTCTGCATAATACCGTTTACATAAACACTTTCGTTAATTATATCTATTTCATCTCCTGGCAAACCTATAACCCTTTTAATATAATCAACTTCGTTTTGTGGAGGAATCAAAGAAGACAAAATCGGTATGTTCTTAGCCATAGGAATATAATCGAGATTTCCCTTTGTAACTTCAAATACAATTATTTCACCCCTCTTTGGCGGGCCAAAAGTGTATCCGATTTTATTGACAAACAAAACCTGGCGATTATAAAGAGTATTTTCCATAGAATGCCCTTGTACTACCACCCATTCAAAAACAAAGGCTCTTAGTACAAGTGCTATAAATATTGAAATAATAACCACTAAAATCCATTTTAAAGTCTCTTTAAAATAGTTTGGCTTTTCATTTTCATAGTTTATGCCGAACTTATCAAGTCCCTTTCCCTTATCTCTATTTCCCGGATTATTAGTAAACTCCATAAATTACAACCCTATTCCCTATAATGTTTATTATCTCGTACAAAGTTCTTGCGAATAAATTAATTTAAAAATATATTACAATAAAAAATTTTATGTTCTTTATTATATCATTATATTACTTTTTATAAAAGAATCTGTTTTCGAAAGTAAGCATTGACTTTATTTTATTTTGATATTGTTTAAAAAAGACAAAAAAACTATGGGGCATTGAGCCCCTTTGTTAACCTCTTTCACTTTGTAAAAAAGGTGTAATATAACAAAAGAGACATAATGTCCCTTTTGTTTATATTAGATATTAACCTAATCTTGTTTTTACTTTTGCAGCTTTTCCTACTCTATCTCTCAAGTAGTACAATTTCGCTCTTCTTACTTTACCTCTTCTAACTGTCTCAACATGATCAACATTTGGCGAATGAACCGGAAAAATTCTTTCAACTCCAACTCCATAAGAAAGTCTTCTTACTGTGAAAGTTTCTCTCGCTCCAGTACCTTTCAATCTGATAACAGTTCCTTCGAAAATCTGGATTCTTTCTCTGTTGCCCTCTTTAATCTTAACGTGTACTTTAACGTAATCACCGATTTCAAGTTTAGGCTTTTCAGCTTTTAACTGCTCTTTTTCAAGTGCCTCAATAATATTCACTATTAGTCATCCTCCCTCCTGCCTAGACGTTCTTGTATCTAACAGCGGACCGTCCGTATTTCCACAAGACAGAATTATAACATATATAGTGCTCATTGTAAATGTTTTTTTGATTTTTTACAAAGTTTATAAATTACAAGTTAGGTGACCTAAAATTCTTCAATAAAAATCCACCGGGTTTTCGACACTTGCATAAAATACAAATTTAATAGAAATCAGTACTTAAGCCGTTTAAGGCTTATTTTTTTGTCAAATTTTATTTATTTTTATGTTGTACGGTGTTGTATTTTATGTTATAATGAAGTATGAAGATTAATTATGATAAAAAATCCAAAGACCCTACATACTTTATACAAAAAGGTTATCGTAACGGTAATAAAACGACAACAAAGAATATTGCTAGAATCGGTAAGCATTCTGAACTTTTGAAGATTACTGATGATCCACTTGCTTATGCCAAAGAACAGGTTGCTAAGTACAATGATGAAGAAAAAAACGGCAAGGTGACTATGGAGGTTAAAATCGATTTTGCTGAAAAAATAAAAATCAGCAATGACCTTGTTTCTTCTAGTACAAACTTGAATATTGGTTATTTGTTTTTGCAACAGCTCTATCATGACTTGGAAATTGGTTCATTCTTTAAAAATATTACAAAAAATTCTAAAATTACTTTTGACCCAAATACTATCAACCGTTTCCTTACATTTGCAAGAATCCTTTACCCTGATTCCAAGTTAGGAACGCAGCAACATCTTGGTCACTATTATGAAAAACCTTCATTTGACTATGTCCATATACTTCGTACTATGGATCTTCTAGAAGCTCATTACGATGACTATATTGCTTATCTTTTTGAGAAAAGTAAGAACATAGTGAAACGTGATACATCTGTCTGCTATTATGACTGCTCAAATTATTACTTTGAAATTGAATCCCCGGATGATGATTATGTTGATGAAATTACCGGTGAAATTATTAAAGGTTTTCGCAAATATGGCATGTCCAAGCAACACCAGCCAGCGCCTCTTGTTCAGATGGGGCTTTTTATGGATTCAGATGGAATACCACTTTCCATGTGTCTTACTTCAGGTTCTGATAACGAGCAGACAACAGCCATTCCTTCAGAAAAAAAACTTGTTGAAATGTTCAAAGGAAAGAAATTCATATACTGCGCCGATGCTGGTCTGGGCTCTCTCAATATCAGAAATTTTAATTCTATGGCAGGGAGAGCGTTTATCGTTACCCAATCAATAAAGAAACTATCAGGCACTTTAAAAGAAGCTGTATTTAACGATACAGATTACAGACTACTATCCTCTGACAGCGAAGTATCTGTAGCAGATATGAAAAGCTTTGACAAGAACGACCTTGCAAACAGGAATATTTATAACGATAAAATATACAAGATTGTAAACGCCGATAAGGCCATTGATCTTGGTCTTTATGAAGAAAAGGCTCTCAAAAATGGTAAGATAAAAAAAGTAAAATCAAAAGCCGTTGTTAAGCAGAAAATAATCATTACTTTTTCAAGAAAGATGATGGAATACCAGAGATTTATCAGAAACCGTCAGATAGAAAGAGCTAAGACTCTGCTGAAAAATATAGATCCCGAGACATATAAAAAGGGACCTAATGATGTTACTCGATTTATCAAAAGAACTTCTTCTTCCGAAACAGGCAATAAAGTTATTGATAATTATGTTCTTAACCAGAATATAATAGATGAAGAAGAAAAATACGATGGCTATTATGCGATAGCGACTAATCTTGATGATTCTGCTAAAGACATTATTGCAATCATTTCTAGACGTCACAAGATTGAGGACTGCTTCCGGGTTATGAAAACAAATTTTTCAGCCCGCCCAGTGTTCCATCAAAACAAGGAAAGAATTGTTGCGCATTTTATGATATGTTACACATCTCTTTTGATATACAGGCTGCTGGAAAAGAAGCTAGATTTAAATCAAACACATTTCTCTATAGAAAACATTGTTGAAACCCTACAAAACATGGAAGTGGCTAATATCGAAGATATGTGTTATGTATCAACCTACACATGCTCACAAGTTTGCACCGCCTTAAATACAGTATTTGATTTAGAATTAAACAAAAAATATTACCAACCAAAAGAACTGAATAAAAAAGTTAAAAAAATTTTAGAATAAGATTTCCATACAACAATATTAAATCTATAAAAGAGGCCACAAAGATTTAATTCAAGCCATTTGTAGCCTCTTTCTAATTTCTCAACTGTCGAAAACGGAAGTATAAAGGAAAAGCTAAGTTTAGTCAAGAGGTATTTTTATATAAATTAAAAATTCTTAAGGATACTTTTTGTTGTATTTGCAAGTTTATGCAGCTTTATTGTATAATTAAGAATAAATTTTATTGTGTTTTTATATGTAACTTTCAAAAAAGATTATTAAAAACTATGTTTTTTGAACAATACTAAGTAAGAAGAAAAAACAATGAGGTGTAAAATGGAATACATGACTGTATTAAAAGAGCTTAGCGCATTTACAGGGGTTTCGGGAAGAGAAAAGGAAATATCTGAATACATAGCGGATCTCTTTAGAAAATATTGCGATGATGTAAAAATAGACAAATTTTATAACGTAAGCGCATATAAAAAAGGTTCTGACTCGGCAGGCAAAAAGATTATGATTATGGCACACCATGATGAAATTGGTATGCTGGTTAAAAGCATTGATGATAAAGGTTTTATAAAGTTCACCAATATAGGTGGAATAGACAGTAAAATTCTTTTGGCCCAAGAGGTTGTTGTTCATGGTAGCAAAGATGTTTATGGCGTTATTGGCGCAAAACCTCCTCATCTTCTCAAACCTGAGGAGGTAAAAAAGGCAGCTAAAATGGAGGATTTATATATAGATACTGGGCTTAGCAAGGAGAGTATATCAAAACTGGTTTCAATAGGTGATATAATATCCCTTAAAACCTATCCTTTTGAACTTAAGGGGAATAAATTTAGTTCAAAATGCCTTGATAACAGGGCAGGGGTTGGTGTTTTGTTGGATATTATGGAGAGGCTATCAAGACTCAATCATAACCATGATGTTGTATTTGTTGCTACATCTCAAGAAGAACTTGGACTAAGTGGTGCAAAAATTGCTACCTATAATATAAACCCGGATATGGCAATTGTTATAGATGCTTGTCATGGAGAAATTCCTGATGCCTCAAAGGACGAAACTTATGCTTTGGGTAAGGGACCTGCGATTGCGATTGGACCAAATCTTCACAAGATATATACAAAGAAAGTAATGGATGTGGCAAAAGAAGAAAACATTGCCTATCAGGTTGACGTGGAACCGGGGAATACCGGGACAGAGGCTTGGGCAACCCAGGTATCGCGATCAGGAATCCCAACATTACTGATTTCCATTCCACTCAAATATATGCATACGACAATTGAAACAGTACAAATAAGTGATATTAAGAATACCGGTAAGCTGGTTTCAAGATTTGTCTCAGAGCTATAGATTTAGCCCCTTTTTCGAACGAAGTGAAAGAGGCAAAAGCGAAGCGGGCATAAGGAGCACATAAGCTTTTATTACAAAGGTTGAAATGGAGGAAGTAAGGTGTATATAAAAGAACTTACAGAATTAAATGGTGTTTCGGGTAATGAGGATGAAGTCAGAGAATATATAAAAAAACATATTAAAGATTTGGCGGATGAAATTAATATTGATTCGATGGGGAATCTAATCGCATTTAAGAAAGGTAAAAACAGTAAGTATAAAGTTATGCTTTCTGCACATATGGATGAAGTGGGATTTATGGTCACAGGGTTTGGCGAAAGCGGTGTTATAAAATTTACCACAGTTGGAGGTATTGATGAGAGAATACTTCCTGGAAAAAGGGTGTTGGTTGGAGAAAAAAATATTCCGGGGGTAATAGGATCAAAACCCATTCATATGCAAGAAAGGGAAGAAAGAAACGTTAATATAAAGTTAAAAAATATGTACATAGATATTGGTACGAACAAGAGGGAGGAAGCTGAAAAGCTTGTGTCCTTAGGAGACTATGTAGCATTCTATAGCCCATATACACAGTTTGGAGAAGCTCTTATCAAGGCAAAAGCTCTAGACGATAGGGTAGGCTGTGCAATACTTATAGAGGCACTAAAAGACAGATACGAGTTTGACTTGTATGCTTGCTTTACAGTGCAGGAAGAGGTGGGGCTTAGAGGCTCCGAAGTTGCTGCGTATACAGTTAATCCTGATATTGCCTTAGTGGTAGAGGGAACAACCTGTTCCGATGTGCCGGGAGTAGAAAAAAGTGAGTATTCTACAGTTCTTGGAGATGGAGCTGCACTTACTATAATGGACCGTGCTTCCTACCCAAACAAAAATTTCGTCAATTATATCTATGAATTGGCACAAAAAAACAAATTGTCAATACAATTTAAGCAAACCAATTCCGGAGGCAACGATGCCGGTAAAATACAGATGAGCAGAGGCGGGGTAATAACGGCTTCAATATCGGTTCCTTGCAGGTATATTCATTCGCCTGTATCGGTTATGATTGAAAAGGATTTTAATAGTTGTAAGGATATTGTTATAACGGTATTAAAAGACCTTGGAAAAAATCAGCAACTTATTGAAAACATGAAGAGGATATAAAACAGGAGGAATTATATATGTTTGATTTAATAAAAAGATTGACAGACTCTTTTGGGGTTTCGGGTAACGAAGAGGGGATAAGAGAAACCATCATTAATGAAATAAAGAATGATATTCAGGAAATAAGTGTAGATACATTGGGAAATCTCATTGCTATAAAACCTGGAAAAGGGAAAAAGATAATGGTAGCAGCACATATGGATGAGATAGGTGTTATGGCTACATATATAGATGAAAAGGGGTTTATAAGGTTTTCTAATATTGGAGGAGTTTCAGCTTTTGTGTCAGTGGGACAGAAGGTAAAATTTAAAAACGGTACTATAGGTGCTGTATTTTACGAAGATAAGCTGGAAGATATGAAAAATCTTAAACTGTCGAAGATGTATATAGATATCGGCGCAAAGGACAAAAATGAAGCAGAGAAATCGGTCCATATAGGAGATGTTGCCAGTTTTGTGGGCGATACCGTAAGGCAGGGAGATATGGTTTATTCTAAAGCGCTTGACGATAGAAGCGGGTGTGCTGTTTTGATTAAGGCAATAAAGGAATTGCCTCAGACCGACAATGAGATATATTTTGTGTTTACTGTTCAGGAGGAATTGGGACTTAGAGGGGCTAAAACTGCTGCCTATCAATTAAAACCTGATATGGCTATCGCAGTAGATGTAACTGCTACCGGAGATACACCAGAGGCACAGCTTATGGAGGTAAAGTGTGGAGCTGGTCCTGCGATAAAAATAAAAGACAGATCGATAATTTGTCATCCTGAAGTTAAAAAGTTGTTGGAAGAATCGGCAAAAAATATTAATATTCCCTATCAGTATGAGGTGCTCGAATTTGGAGGTAGTGATCCGGGAGCAATCCATATTTCAGCGGGAGGTGTCCCCTCTGGAGCAATTTCTATTCCGTGCAGATATGTTCACAGCCCAGTTGAGGCAGCTAGTCTAGAGGATATGGAAAATGCGGTGAAACTTCTTGTAGAAGCGATAAAATAGATTAATACCGAAATGGTAACACTAATATAATATCTTATAGATTATTTTGTTTTAGTCATTTCAAAAAACAGCCTATACAATATTTGGGTCAAAAGCCCATCTAGGAAGTTTTATAGGTTAAAACATAGGAATATTATTTGAAATATCCATTGAAAAGTTTTTTGGAATTACCTGAAACAATAAACCGGAGGTAATAAATGTGAAAAAAATTATCTATATGATTTTTATATTACTTATATTTTCAGGTTGTGATAATACTTTAAAAGATAATAGTATTGAGAAGTCAAGTTTTTCATCTAATTCGTCCATAGAAAGTTATAATAATGACAAAAAACCACAGCTAAACCAAGAGGAAATTAAAGCAGAGGATATTGAATTTGATGGTTACGATATCAATATGAAAAGGGATTTATTGTGCCTTAAGATGGCCTATCCTGAGTTTGTTTCATGTTTTGAAAGGGGTACTAGAGGTGAAGTGTATGTGGTTTTGAAATCAGGAAGCAAGCTTTTGTACGATGATAAGACTTTAAAAACTTATGACCAAAAGCTTGCTAATGCAGATTTGCAAGATACAATGGAAATGCTTTATCCCCTTGCTGATATTTCAGAATTGATGGACGATAACTATGATCCGGGTCGGTTTAGGTGTTATGCTTTATTGAAGGAGGTATATGGAAATTCACGCCAGCAGATAGAGAAAAGCCTAGAAGGGGTAACTATCGGAGGAAAAGTATGTTCGTTTAATAATAGAAATAATGCGTCTTCAGCACTAAAACAGGTTGCTGAGGAGATGAAGATTTTAGCTCAAAGGAGAAATAATGTCCGCCAAAATATTTTTCCTGTTAACGGTACGTACAATTATAGAGTAATTGCAGGAACAAACCAGTTAAGCCCGCATGCCTTCGGAATAGCGATAGACTTTAAAAGCGATAAGAGGGATTACTGGAAATGGGCCTCTAGGGAATTAGGACAGCAAAGATTAAGAGAGTATCCTAGAGAAGCTGTGGAAGTTTTGGAAGAAAACAATTTTATATGGGGCGGTAAATGGGCACACTTTGATATTTTGCACTTTGAATACAGACCGGAATTACTTATAAAAGCCAGATACCATGTTGAAGATTTTGAAATGGGAGGGTCATGGTATTACGGTTTTCCTACAGAGGATGAAATAGTTAAAGGCTATATTGAAACAATCGACAAAATATAGCTTACCAACCAAGAAGCATATCCACTAATAGAGATTTAAATACTGCAAAATATTCTCTTATTACACTATTAGGAAATACTGTAGGCTCTGTCTTAGAAGGAATTCCATAGGGTGTAAAGCCATTAAAGGAAGCTAAAACCTTTGATCTTGCCATATGAAAATCGCTTGTGATAACCATTAATTTATAATCGCTTCTTCCCGTTTGTGCTTCAAGAATTTGTTTTGTGTATTTAAAATTTTCCATTGTACTGGTTGCTTTTGTTTCTACAATAATTTTCTCTTTATGAATACCCTTTGCAATAAGATAGTTTTCCATGGCTTCACCTTCGGATATGGTTTCTCCAAATCCTTTACCACCGCTTACTATTACGTCTAAATGGGGGTGTTCGTTTAAAAATTTGATACCTTCATCTAACCTGAATTGTAAAGATTTTGTTACTTCTCCTCCTTTTATACCACCGCCGAGAATTATTACATAATCTACATCGTTGTAACTGTCTGCATCCACGTTAGAAAAAATAAGTCCTATCACTAGAACAAAGGATATTATAAAACCCCAAATACATATTTTTATTGATCTTCTTATAAACACATTTTGTATTTTTGACAAATTGAATATCCCTTTAATTTTAAGTAAATTATATGTGATTAATACAGTTCCAGCCAATAAAGGAAATAATATACCAAAATTTATACCTACACCCAATGCAAGTAAAAGTACAAAATCTAGTACTCCTAATATACCTAAAATCAGACCGATATAAGTTATTGTATTGTTGATTAATCTCTTCATTAATAAATTCGACTCCCTATTTAAAAATAAATCATACTTTTTGATCTGCAATTGCCAAGTTTTTTTAAATTCAACCAAGCTAATTAACATTATAACGTAAAACGACCAATATGACATAAAAGTTTTAACTATTTAATAAAAATTTAATCGAAAAAACTATAAAAGAGGAGTTTTTTGTTCCATATCGAATAAAATACAAAAGGTACATATTTTTATGTGCATGATTTCAAATTAATTTTGAATATTGATAGTAAGGACATTTCAAAAAATAACTTAGGTGTTTCAAAAAAATTCGTTAGTCAATATATATAGTTCCAAGCCATTAAAATCAACTTTTTTGAAACACCCATTGACCAGTTATTTTTTTGGAATCACCTTATAAAAATATTTAAAGCTCAAATCAATTTTTTGGAATGGAAATTGCAAATTTTTCTTAGAATTAACTAAAATAAAAATGTGGGGTGTTTATATGAAAATTACTTTTTTAGGGGCAGCAAAAACCGTTACCGGTTCATGTTATCTTATTGAAACTCAGAATACAAAGTTTTTAGTTGATTGTGGCTTATTTCAGGGACATGCAAAAGAAGATGTATTAAATGCTGAAGAATTTCCGTTTAATCCGGCCGAATTGGATTATATATTTTTAACTCATGCCCATATTGACCATAGCGGAAGGATACCTAAAATATATAATGACGGTTTTAACGGAGAGATTTATACCACAAAAGCGACAGCAGAGTTATGTGCGATAATGCTTCCGGATTGTGGTCATATACAGGAATTTGAAAACGAGTGGAAGAATAAGAAAAGGCTTAGGGCAGGAAAGCCTCCTGTAGAGCCTATTTATACATACCAAGATGCTTTAGATTGTATTAAGCTTTTTAAAAAAGCCAACTATGGGGAAGCGCTGAAGATAAACGATGATATAAAAGTCCGTTTTAATGATGCCGGGCATATACTTGGTTCTGCAATAATTGAATTTTGGATTTTAGAGAAGGGCAAGGAAACAAAGATAGTATTTTCCGGTGACTTAGGCAATAGGGACATGCCTATACTTAGGGACCCAACCATTTTGGAAGATGCAGATTATCTTGTGATTGAATCTACATATGGAAATAGGGTACGTGAAAACCAAAGTAATAGATTTGAATATTTTGTCGACATTATAGATGAAACTATAAGTAAAGGTGGAAATGTAATCATTCCTTCTTTTGCTGTCGGCAGAGCACAAGAGGTAATATATGAACTTAACAAGGAGAAGGAGTCTTACGACAGTAAATTGAAAAAATTATTCAGCGTTCCTGTTTTTGTAGACAGTCCATTAGCGATATCGGCAACGGAGGTTTTTAGAAATAACCTTGATTGTTATGATGAAGAAGCACGAGAGTATATAGACAATGGAGATAACCCTCTAGACTTTCCCGGACTTAAATTTACAAGATCGGCGGATGAATCAAGAGCTCTAAATGAGAGAAATGACAGCTCCATAATCATTTCTGCAAGCGGAATGTGCGAAGCAGGAAGGATTAAACATCATCTTAAGCACAATTTATGGAGAAAGGATTCCACTATATTATTCGTAGGTTATCAAGCCCAGGGTACTCTAGGAAGAAAATTGGTAGACGGGGCTAAAAAGGTTAAAATTTTCGGCGAAGATATTTCGGTAAACGCACGTATAGAAATGATTGAAGGTTTTTCAGGTCATGCTGACAAAAATGGGTTGCTTGAGTGGATAGGAGGTTTTAAAAGAAAACCTGCTAAGATATTTATTGTTCATGGCGAAGAAGAATCAATGGTTGACTTTTCAAGTGAAATCAATGAAAAGTTTAATATAGAGACAATTATTCCTGAAAAAGGTGAGAGTTATGTAATTACTACCGATAAGGTTATTGAAGCAAGCGGAAGAGTTAAAACAGCTGTTTCCTTTAAACGCCTTGCCATTATTGATGTTCTAGAGACTTTGAAGGAAGAAATTGATGAACTTTCTGATGTTCTTATGAATGATTTGAAGAAGGAAAAATCAGATATTGAAGTGGATGAACTAAGAGCGAAGCTTAAGAATATAGAGAAGTCTATAGTAGACACGTTGAAGTAAGGCTTTGAAGTTAAGCTGATTTTAAACTATTTAGTCTGTTTTAAAAGACTTGATAAGGCAATTGCAAAAAACCTTTGTAATTGCCGTTTCAAGAATTTGATGGACTTTATGCCTTAAATATTGTATTGGTTATTTTTTGTACTGGCGTAAATTGTTGTTCTAAAAAAGTCTAATACTTGATGAAATAAGAATACCTGATGCTCTTTTTAGAGAAATCAGGTATTTTTTAGTTTTGATTTGATATGTAAGGAGTTTTGAATACCCTAGGTTTTGAAGCGGTTTTGAAGAATTATAGGTGGAATAGCATTGAGTATATAAGCATTGATAGGGATAATTAGTAATTGACAATAAAGGGTTTATATTTGATAATAATTATAAGGTAATTCCAAAAAAAAACTTTGCAATCGCCATTTCAAAAAATCTGATTTACATTTTTTGCACTGCAAAATAATGTTCCTCTGTTTGAAAGCTTTTAAGCTTTCATGATGGGCTTTGCGACTTAATTATTGTATAGGTTATTTTTTGAAATGGCCTAATGTATTCTTAATTGAACAAATAGTTTATAAATATAGTAATGGGGGATATGTTAATGAAAAAACTAATGCTTGGTAATGAGGCTGTCGCGAGAGGAGCTTTTGAGGCAGGCGTAACTGTTGCAGCTGCTTATCCTGGGACACCAAGTACGGAAATAACAGAGAATATAGCAAAATATGACGAAATATACTCTGAATGGTCTCCAAATGAAAAGGTTGCCCTAGAAGTGGCAGTAGGGGCATCTATAGCCGGTGCAAGAGCCATATGTTCAATGAAGCATGTAGGGCTTAATGTTGCGGCGGATCCTTTATTTACTGCTTCTTATACTGGGGTTAACGGAGGTCTTGTAATAATGGTTGCCGATGATCCGGGTATGCATAGTTCACAAAATGAACAGGACAGCAGATGTTATGCAAAAGGTGCTAAAGTTCCTATGCTAGAACCTTCCGATAGTCAGGAATGTAAGGATTATGTGAAGAAGGCTTTTGAAGTGAGTGAAAAATATGATACACCTGTTCTTGTAAGGCTATCAACTAGAATCTCACATTCACAGAGCATAGTAGAAATTTGTGACAGGAGTGAATTTAAGCTCAAAGACTATGTTAAAAATCCCGCAAAGTTTGTAATGATGCCTGCAATGGCAAAAAAGAGGCATGTAGAAGTTGAAAAGAGAATGGCAGATCTTAAAGAACTATCCAACACCGATGAATTTAACAAAATTGAATGGGGCAACAAGGAAATAGGTGTTATAACCAGCGGTATTGCTTACCAGTATGCTCGTGAAGCTTTTGGCGATGTATCTTATCTAAAGCTTGGTATGGTGCATCCTCTACCGGACAAATTAATTAAAGAATTTGCAAGTCAGGTTAAGACGCTTTATATAATTGAAGAACTTGAGCCTTATATAGAAGATTTTGCGAAGACACTTGGAATTAAAGCTATTGGCAAAGAGAAGCTGCCTGTTATAGGAGAGTATAGCTCAAACCTTATCAGTGAGAAAGTATTTGGCAAAAAAATTGAAACAAAGTCTGTTACCGATGAAGAAATACCGGTAAGACCTCCGGTTATGTGTCCGGGATGTCCTCACCGTGGAATGTTCTATGTGTTGAAAAAGTTAAAACTTACAGTTAGCGGAGATATTGGTTGCTATACCCTTGGAGCTCTTCCACCAACACAGAGTATGGATACATGTGTATGTATGGGAGCAAGTATTGGTGTTGCCCATGGAATGGAAAAAGCAAGGGGAGAAGAGTTCGGAAAGAAAACTGTTGCAATTTTAGGTGACTCTACATTTATCCACTCAGGTATAACGGGGTTGATCGATGTTGTTTACAACAAGGGTAATTCAACTGTTATTATACTTGATAATTCAATTACCGGTATGACAGGACATCAGCATAATCCTACAACAGGTTTTACAATTAAGGGAGAACCGGCAAAGCAGGTGGATCTTGAAAAACTTTGTAATGCAGTGGGTATAGATAGGGTTAGGATTGCAGATCCATTTAATATAAAAGAGTTTGAAAAGGTTGTGAAGGAAGAAATACAGGCAGATGAGCCATCTGTTATTATATCACAAAGGCCGTGTGCATTGCTGAAAAGTGTTAAATTCGAAGGACCTCTTAAAATAAACATTGACAAATGTAAGAATTGTAAGATGTGTTTGTCGGTAGGATGTCCTGCAATTGTTGACAAAGGTGATCATGTAGAGGTTAATGAGGCTTTATGTGTGGGCTGTATGCTATGTACTAAAGTATGTAATTTTGATGCTTTTGAAAAGGCGGGTGAATAAATAATGGATAAACTTAATATAATGATAGTTGGAGTAGGTGGGCAGGGTACTCTTCTTGCGAGTAGAGTTTTAGGCAATGTTGCAATGAAAATGGATCATGACGTTAAGGTTTCAGAGGTTCATGGTATGGCCCAGCGTGGAGGAAGTGTAGTAACCTACGTAAAGATGGGTAAAAAGGTTTATTCTCCAATAATAGACAAGGGTGAAGCTGACATAATAATTTCCTTTGAAAAGTTGGAGGCTCTTCGATGGATAGATTATTTGAAGCAGGACGGAACTCTTATTTTAAATGCTCAGAGAATCGACCCTATGCCTGTAATAACAGGAAAGGCAAAGTATCCGGAGAGTATAGTGGAAAAAATGGAGAATAATTACAAGAATGTTGTTACAATAGATGCCCTTGAAATTGCGAGGCAGTGTGGAAATATAAAAGCTGTAAATACTGTTTTACTCGGACTTTTAGCTAAGTCAACAGCTATTGACAAGCAGATTTGGCTTGATTCATTAAAGGAAAATGTTCCTTCAAAAGCTATAGAGGTCAATCTTAAAGCTTTTGAAGCAGGGTATAAATAATAAACAGGGGGGTAGAGATGTATGCAGTATTGGAATCCTACATTTGAATGTATGTCAAGGGAAGAAATGGCGAAAGTCCAATCGGAAAGGCTGATCAATACAGTAAAGAGGATATATCACAATGTGCCTTTCTATAGGGAAAAGATGCAGAAAAAAGGATTGGAACCTGGAGATATAAAATCTGTGGAAGACCTTAAAAATTTGCCTTTCACTTATAAGCAAGATTTAAGAGATAATTACCCATACGGACTGTTTGCTGCACCCTTAAGTGAAATTGTAAGGATACATGCTTCATCCGGAACTACAGGGAAACAAACGGTTGTAGGATATACAAGAAAGGATCTTGACACATGGGCTGAAGTTATGGCTAGAACTTTTACTTGTGCCGGAGCAACTAAAGAATCTATCATTCAGGTTGCTTATGGTTATGGGCTGTTTACAGGGGGCTTAGGTGCGCACTATGGGGCTGAAAGGGTTGGAGCATCGGTTATTCCTATATCCGGTGGTAATACGAAGAGACAATTACAATTGATGAAGGATTTTGGTACTACAATTCTTGCATGTACTCCATCCTATGCTCTTTTCATGGCTGAAGAAATGGAAGAGATGGGATTAAAGAAGGAAGAATTAAAGATAAAAGCCGGTGTGTTTGGTGCAGAACCATGGACCGAGAATATGAGAAAAGAGATTCAGGACAGACTTGGAATTATGGCAATAGATATATATGGGCTCAGTGAAATTATTGGTCCGGGTGTTGCTACTGAATGCAACTTAAGATGTGGTATGCACATTGCAGAGGATCATTTTATTCCTGAGATAATAGACCCTGTGACAGAAGAAGTACTTCCTTTAGGCTCAAAGGGTGAACTTGTATTTACCACTGTGACAAAAGAAGGTCTGCCGCTTATCAGATACAGAACAAGGGATATTTCAACCCTGAATTATGAAAAGTGCGAATGTGGAAGAACTGCTGTAAGAATGTCAAAAGTTTCGGGAAGAACAGACGATATGCTTATTATAAGAGGTGTAAATGTATTCCCATCACAGGTTGAAAGTGTACTTCTTGAGATAGCTGAAGTTGCACCGCATTATCTTCTTATTGTAGATAGGGTAGACAATCTTGATTTACTCGAAGTTTGGGTGGAAATGAATCAAAATATGTTTTCTGATGAAGTCAAAAAAATAGAAGAAGTTGAGCGCAAAATCAGAACAGAGTTGGATAGTGCTATAGGTATCAATGCAAAAGTGAAGCTTGTCGAGCCGAAGACTATTGAAAGAAGTGAAGGAAAGGCAAAACGTGTTATAGATAAGCGTATTCTCAAATAAGCTTTTTCTAATATCTATTTAGAATAATTGTAAATAATAAGGAGGGTATAGTAATGCTTATTAAACAAATATCTGTATTCCTTGAAAATAAATCAGGCAGATTAGCTGAAGTAACTAAGGTTTTAGGACAGAACAATATTGATATCAGTGCATTGTCAATAGCCGATACTACTGACTTCGGAATATTAAGGCTTATTGTAAGTAATCCTGATATGGCAGAAAAGGTGCTAAAGGATAATGAGTTTACTGTAAGTTCAACAAACGTCATAGCTATAGGAGTTGAAGATAAGCCTGGAGGTTTATATAAAGCTTTAGGTGTATTGGAAAAGAACGAAATTGGGATAGAGTACATGTATGCCTTTGTAGGCAAAACTTCTGATGAAGCTTTGGTTATAATAAGAGTTGATGATTCGGCTAAGGCAATAGATATTTTGACAAAAGACGGAATTAAGGTTTTGTCTTCCGATAGTGTTTATAAATTATAGGCTTTTAGTAAGGTTTTGGGGGTAGGAATTATCTTATGGAAATAAAAAAAGAGCCTTTGGCTTTTAGAATGCGACCGAAATCACTAGAAGAGTTCTTTGGGCAAGAGGATATAGTTGGAAACGGTAAACTTTTGTATAGAATGATAAAAGCCGACAGAATAACATCGGTTATATTATTTGGTCCTCCGGGTACTGGGAAAACCTCTCTAGCGAGAATTATTGCAAATACTACAAGGGCAAATTTTGAAAAGTTGAATGCCGTTACAGCTGGAGTAGCAGATATCAAAAGAATTGTAGCAGATACTCAAAATCAGATTCTTAACCCCAACCAAAAGACTGTCCTTTTTGTTGATGAAATACATAGGTTTAATAAAGCCCAGCAAGATGCATTGCTACCCTACGTAGAAGATGGCACGATAATCTTGGTGGGAGCCACAACGGAGAACCCATATTTTGAAGTTAACAAGGCTCTTATTTCAAGATCTTCCGTATTTATGTTAAAGCCTTTAGGTAGTGAGGCTATTATTTCGATAGTAAAAAGTGCTCTTGATAATAAAGAAAGAGGACTTGGTAACTACGATATAGATATGGAAGATGATGCGCTAAAGTTTATAGCAGAGTTTTGCAACGGTGACGCAAGAATAGCTTTAAACGCAATTGAACTTGCAGTTTTGACTTCAACAATGGATAAAGACGGAAAGATAATTATTAATACACAAACATTGGAAGAATGTATGCAAAAGAGGGTTTTGAAGTTTGATAAAACCGGAGAGGGTCACTATGACAATATAAGTGCCTTCATTAAGTCGATGAGGGGTAGTGATCCTGATGCTGCTGTTTTTTATCTTGCTAGGGCACTTTATGCAGGGGAAGATCCAATGTTTTTAGCAAGAAGGATAATGATATGTGCCTCGGAAGATGTCGGCACTGCTAATCCTGCTGCACTTCAAGTGGCAGTTGCTGCGTCACAGGCAATACACATGGTGGGAATGCCTGAGGCCCGTATAATTCTAGCCCATGCTGCAATAACTGTTGCAACAAGTCCAAAATCAAATTCATGTTACATGGCTATAAATAAAGCACTTAGCGATGTAGAGAGAAAAAATACCGGTGAAGTGCCAATGCATCTTAGAAATGCAGTAACTTCCGGAATGGGTAATTTAGGTTATGGCAAAGGGTATAAATATGCCCATGATTTCCCCGGCAATATTGTAGAACAGGAATATTTGCCAGACGAAATGAAGGGTACCATTTATTATAATCCTACACCAAATGGTTATGAGGCAAAGATAAAAGAGTGGCTTGAAAAGAGAAGAAAAACAAAAGAGGTGGAATAAAAACTGCGGGGCATCGAGCCCCTTCGTTTTTCCCTCTTTCACTTCGTTCAAAAGAGGTGGAATAAAAAAGCTAAGGATTGAATCCTTAGCTTTTGGACATTATAAGCTAGTTAACTATTTCTATTTTATTATCATTAGCAAATTTAATAACTTCCCTTTTATACTGGTCAAAAAGATCCCAGTCCATAACTTTTGTAAGTAAAATAGATGAATCGTTTTTAAGGACTATCTCTATTTTTTCGGAAGTTTTTTTTGAAAATATTTTCTTTTCAGTGAAATAACCAAGCTTAACTTTCACTATGTCATTATAACTTAGAATATGGTGCCTGCCGTATTTGTCAATAACAGTCAGCGAAGTCCAATCCCTATTACAGGATACAAGCCGAGTTTTCATTTAAACCACTTCCTTTCCCGAATAAAAAAACAAAATAAATAGAAATTAAATAATAATATATATATATAAGGTATGTATACTAAAAAATGTTGGAATTAAATGTATGAAAAATGTGATATAAAATAATTATATCAAAACTGTAAAAAAATCAAAGTGATTTATTGAACTTTTTAAAAAATTATTGCGCTTTTTAAGCAAACTAGTATATTATTAATAGTAATATACTGCTACTATACTTTTATTATAGCATAATAATAGATACAAATAAATAGATTTATTGTAATTATTGCTATTCATTTACGTTAGGAAAGTTTTTAGAAATATATAAATCAAGAAAATGGAGGAATTTTAAATGCAAATAAATTCAGATAATCTTATCAAGTGGCTTTTTGAAACTGATGCAGTAAGGGTTTGTCCTCAAAATAAACCGTTTTGGTATACTTCGGGTACCATTGGTCCTTTTTATATAAATACACATTTCCTTTACGGAAATGAAGAAAAGGCAAACAAACTTTTAAAGCTAATTGATGTTGAGAAAGAGAATATTTTTAGTTGCCCTGATAAAGTTCTTGAGGAGACTTTAAACAATTATGAAATAGACAAGATATATAGAGCATTAATTGACCAAATGGCAGACTTCATAAAGCAAAACGTTAATGTCAAAGAGGTAGACTATATATCAGGAGGGGAAAGAAGAGACTGGTTCTTTTCGCTTATAATAGCAAAACTTTTAGACAAGCCTCACATAACAATATATAAGGATATGACTTCTGTTATTTCTCAAAACGGACAAGTTGAAGAAGTTAATACTCTTAATGGAAAGAATGTTCTTCATATAGCTGATCTTATAACCGAAGCTTCAAGTTATGAAAGAGCTTGGATTCCTGCTATTTCAAACAAAGGTGGAAGTATCAAATGGAGTGTTGTGGTTGTTGACAGAAAACAGGGAGGAGAGAAGGTCCTAAATAACTTAAATGTTAAGTCATTTGCAATGGTAGGTGTGGATTCAAATCTATTTGCTAAAGCATTAAGCATGAACATGATTAATGAAAAGCAATTCGATATGATTGAAGAATATATAAGAAATCCTAAAGAGTCAATGGCAAGTTTTATAAAGCAAAATCCTCAGTTTCTTGAAGAGGCACTAAATTCTGATGATAAGACTAAAGAAAGAGCAAAACTCATGCTTGATAAGAATATTTATGAGTTGTAAAATATAAATCTTTATTTTTAGCATTATTATTTTTTAGAACTAGCGGTCTGTTTGAAACCATGTAGTAGATTACTTGGAATAAGTGGGTTTTTAGAAGGGCTTTGTGGGTGTGTTGGGTACTCGCCGCCGTGCAAGTGCATATTATTCCAAGAACTAAGCTACGCGCCTAAGAGAATGTACGGCTCGCTACGGGTCGAATCAAACTCGCTTCGCTCGGACAGGTGATTCGACTTATCCTTCGCTTCGCCTACATTCTCTAAGGCTCTTCGCAATGTTCTTTCCATAATATGCACTTGCACTATTTGAGAGATGCACTTTCTTAATAAATAAAAAAAGCGACCTCAAAAAATAATTTTGAGGTCGTTTTTTTAAACTTAACTACTTGACTCTAAAAGTATTTTCAGCAGACAAATCTCCGTCAGCATCTATATCAAGAGTCCATTCTATTTTGTAAGTTCCACTGCTTATCCAATCATAATCTAGCTTTATCTGTGAATGGGTATAGAAGTCAGGGGATTTTGCAGTAAATATTACATCACCAAAGGAGTCTTTTATGTTAATGAAAGGCGCTCTGATATCATAGTATGGAATATCGATATAGTCCTTTGTGTCAACATCGAAAAATTTGAGTTCGCCCTGATGTTTCTTCAATACAAATTTACCCTTTGAGTTATGCAACTTCTCAGAGAACGTACCAAATTGCTCATAGCTAATCATGTCAACAACTCTGTTTCCATATCTGTCGGCTATAACGTTTGTTGTTTTAAGTGTTTCGCCTGTTTTATATATGGTTTTGTTTGGAGTGATAATCATGCTGAAATCAGCTTCACAGTTCAAATAAGTAATATCACTGGAGAAGTCTTTTTGGGCAGTCATTAAGTAAAGGTAAGTGCTGCCATATTGCGTGTTTTGGCATATAAAGTCTAATGTATAAAAACCTTTTGTTACTTTAACCGATTTCCCTTTTACAAAAAACAGATAACTGCTAAAGCCGTACTTAGGATCAGTGATTACGCATTCGATGTAACTTTGATCAGACTTTTTGTCAACACTTACTTCAGTGAGGTTATCGGACTTAAATTCTACAGTTTGTGTATTTCTTGTATTTAATCCGATTTTAATATTTGGAATGTATAATATGCGTTCTGTAAGTGAACCACCTTTTTCATAGACTTCTGCACTAAAGTTGTAAGTACCCTTTGTGATATAGAGATCTCTAATATAGTTTTTGTCATAATCCGAACCTAAATAAAGGGTGTAGTTTTCTGTAGATGTAATAGGTATAGTTAAATAGTAATTAGAAGGATTGTCAATTGTCTCTCCTTCCTCATCTTTGGCTGAAAACTCAACTTTCTGCAATTGAGAGGATGAGAGTGTGTAGTTTGCAGGAGATTTACCGTCTTTAATATATACGGCTGAAGCCTCGTGAATTACAATTGGTTCATTTTCTATGGGGGCTTCATCATCAGCTGCAACAGCTACGGAATTGACTATGCTCACATCAGCTTTAGAGGCATGTATTATAAATTTGTAATTGCCTTTTGGTACCGGAATATACAATTCACCATTTATAAGATCTTCTCCGTAATAATAGTCATAGTAACCTGTAAGGGTATCTATTATCTCGACATCGGCAGAGGTTGCTTTTGTTTTGTCTGGCAGCTCAATAGTAAATTTGACTGCGTTATTTTTAATTACCCTATCTACAACGATTGATGTTTCAGCTTGAATTAAGTATGGAAGATCTAAAATGAATTTTAATTTGTAATTACCTGTTGCAAGACTTTGTGGAAGCAAGAAAGGCAAGAAACCTGCAGAGTCTTGAGGTTCAGTTTTAATTACATTGTTTCTACTGTCGATAAGCGATAGAGTTGCAGGGAATTTATATTCTACCTCAACGGGTTCTTCCGTAAATACGGGTTCGGAAGGAGTTTTTAAAGCTTTTATTGCAGTATCAGCTGCTTTAAATGCAACCTTATTTGCTGCTGTTTTGTAAGAAATTAAGTTTTTATCAACTAGATAAGCAAACGGGTTGTCATACATATACTCCATATATACGAGTCTGTTGCCGTAACTGTCGGTTACAGAACTGTCTACAATTAGATTTTCACCAGGGACAAACTTTTTCTTATCTAATCCTATTTTTCCTGTAAAGGTACCACCAAAAGTGAGGATGTTTTCATCGTAGGACTCTATCTGTTCAAGTTTACCTTTTAGTGCTATATAAGCTGTTTGATTGTCTCTTTGTCCGATTAGGTCAAACGAGTAGACATAGTTTCCCGGTGTTGCATATACATAAGGGATATCTGAAATATCATTAAGCTTATGGGAAATAAACATTGATCCCTCGCAACCTATAGTAAAATATATATCTTGAGGTATAAAACCATGAATGTTTTTATAGTTTATATCTACTTTTGCTAATGCATCCATATCGCTGTCCATAGCAACATAAAAGTTTCCGGAATCAATTTCGACTTCTTCACTCTTTAACATAAATATAGGTTTGTCAGTAATATCTTCTGTTTCGCTAGGTAAGCCAAAAGCCTCAAAGGAATAAGTTCCTGGATTTAAGAAGGTTTCAAAGGAACCATCTGCATCTGAATCAGGAATAACAAATCCAAACCCTTGCTTAGAACCGGGGAAATTATAATTTGCCAACAAGTACTGGCTTGTACTTGTAAGGCCGGTATCAACAGTAACCGGTACAAGATTATCTCCGTTTAATTCAATAACTCCCGGTGCAGTAGCTTCTTCGACTAATGTAGCGTAGGAGAATTCGTCACCGTTTTTAAATTCATAGTTGGCAACAATTACATAATCGTTTCCGTTAGGTGCCGACGATCCGGGAATAACAGCAACACCATTTTTAGAAGTAATACCTCCATAGCAGTAATTATAATAAGTCTCATCGTTTTGCTGATACTTATTCCAAACTTCAACATATGCGCCGCTAACTGGGCTTCCATCCTGTGATAACTTAACTCTGAGACCTGTATAAATAGTGTTTCTAATGTTGAATTTTATTTCTTTAGAATAGGTTTGATTTTCAATATCTTCTGCAACTACTTTTAAAGTATGTATACCGTCTCTATATTTGTAAGTATCAATTTCAAAATTGTTGAACATATTTGTACAGTATACCGAATCACTTACCGATTCATTGTAAATTGAATCCACAACAGTTTCGTCAATGTATAAATCTGTAGTAACTATTTTATTTGGATAGGTAAATCTTGTTTGAACCTGAATGAGGTCATATACAGTTGAATTATTACTCATATTTACGATTTCTAATCTGGGTTTGATTTCAGTCATATTAAGTGCACTGCCCAGATCCAAAAGACCATATCCAAAACTTTCATCTTTTCCTGCGCTTCCTAATTCTTTTGCAGAGTCGGTAAGATATTGTTCGACTTCAATAATTGAAAGTGATGGATTTTTTGATATTAAAAGTGCACAGGCAGCAGAAACAAAAGGTGTAGACATAGATGTCCCGTCATAGGACTCATATAAGTCCCCAGGTAGTGAACTTAAAACTTCTACTCCCGGTGCAGCCAATTCAACCGTGGAACCGTAATTTGAGAAAAATGCCAAAGTGTCATTAACATCTGTAGCAGATACAGTTATAACACCCGGAATAGATGCAGGACAAAAAGTAATTGCATCCACAGCGTTATTTCCGGCTCCAGCAACAACAACAACATTTTTTGAAAAAGCGTAGTTACAAGCTTCTGTTAGTAAAGGACTGTCACCATAGCCACCAAGGCTCATATTTATAACTCTTGCACCATTATCAACGGCATAAGTTATTGCTTGTGCTATGGTAAAATCATCGCCGCTTCCTGCCTCTAAAACTCTTAAAGGCATTATTTTTACAGGTGCTGTACCGGCAGTTCCTGCAATACCGATAGCATTATCTGTAGATGCTGCAAGAATTCCTGCCACGTGGGTTGCGTGCTCCTCATTTACAGGTCCGGGAGAAGGATCCTCATCCATATCAACAAAGTCATAACCTTTAGTTACTCTGTCTTTTAAGTCTTCGTGCTCTATATCAAGGCCTGTATCAATAACAGCAACTACAACTTCCTCTAAAGAAGTATTGTCAATAGCTGTCCATGCCACAGGAGCGTTTATGTTTTGAAGTCCCCATTGATTTTTATACTCAGGATCATTTGGTGCATCAGCTGGGAATTTTGCAACTGTTCTTATATAGTTAGGAACAACATACTCGATATTACTGTTTTGTTTAAGAGTCTCCATTTTTTCAGCAAGTTTGTTTTCGGCAACTTCTATAAGTGCAAGACCGTTTCTTTGAGATTTTAAGAGTTTTCCTTCATTTCTGGTTATATTTCTCTTATCCGCTTTTAATAAAGCATCATTTTTATACTTTATAATCAACTGACCGGGTTTTCTGTCGTTCTTTGAATTTATGCTCAGGGTTTTGTCAAATCTTTTGCTGACTTTGTTTGGTGTCTTGCTCTGAGCAAATACGTTAAATGATAGTGCTGATGTTAGAATACATGCTATTGTAAATGCTGATATTGCTTTTTTTAACATAGTATAACCCCCTCAAATAGTTTTTTTTAAAACTCCTTAAATGCAAATAGCAAGTAAAATAAATGTCGGTTAATATCACCTCCATAAATCATTAACAAATACTACCAAAATGTATTGTTTTATATTACTTCAATAAAAATACTTTTTCAATAGGTTCTATTTAAAGTTTATAAAAATGTAATAATTTGAAATACAATGTAAGTAAAATAATATATTGGATATTAAGGCAAATATTATATACTGACTGAGAAAAAGCTTTTATAGCGTGCTTCAATTTACTACTTTAATTGCAGCTTTCGGTGAGGTATGTATTTTGAACTTATATTTTTGTGTTATAATATGGTGATAATAACATGTAAAGATATTTACGGAGGAATGAGCATTGGATAAAGTTGAAAGAAACAATATAAAAGTTTCACAGGAAGAAATCGCAAGACAGTATCAGTTTATTGAAGAGATAAAGGAATTAAATTATCAGAAAGAGATGAAAACCGAGAAAAAGAAACTCTATTATCTTGCAACTTTCGGCTGCCAAATGAATGAGCATGATTCTGAAAAGTTAGCTGGAATGCTTAATGAAATGGGATATGCTGAAGGTACAAAAATGGAAGAGAGCGACCTTATTATATACAATACCTGCTGTGTTAGGGAAAATGCCGAGCTCAAAGTTTATGGACATTTAGGAACTATGAAGCAAATAAAAAAGGAAAATCCCGATTTAGTAATAGCTATATGCGGATGTATGATGCAGCAGCCTCAAGTAGTAGAGCATATAAAAAGAGTTTACAGACATGTAGACCTTATTTTTGGTACACACAATTTATATAAGTTCCCGGAACTGCTTTTTAATTCGATAAGCTCGGATAGAGCTGTTGTAGAAATAATGGATTCCATTGGGTTGATAGCTGAAGATGTGCCGGTGGAAAGAAAAGATGGAGTAAAAGCCTGGGTTACTGTAATGTATGGGTGCAATAATTTCTGTTCCTATTGCATTGTGCCCTATGTAAGGGGTAGAGAGCGGAGTCGAGGATTGGATAAAGTTGTTGATGAAGTAAAGCTGTTAGGCCAAAAGGGTATAAGGGAGATAACACTGCTTGGACAGAATGTGAATTCCTACGGTAAGGATCTTGGTGACGATATTACTTTTGCGAAATTGCTCACTGAATTAAATAAAGTTGAAGGAATAGAGAGAATTAGATTTATGACTTCTCATCCAAAAGATTTATCCGATGAACTTATCTATGCCATGAGGGATCTAAATAAATTGTGCGAACACCTGCACCTTCCTTTTCAAGCCGGAAGTACAAGAATACTTAAAGAAATGAACAGAAAATACTCAAAGGAAGATTTTCTAAAACTAGTTGATAAAGTTAAGAATAATATTCCAGGAATTTCTCTGACTACTGACATAATTGTCGGTTTTCCCGGGGAAACTGAGGAGGATTTTCAAGAAACGTTAGATGTACTAAAAAAAGTTCGTTTTGATCAGGTCTATACATTCATATATTCAAAAAGAACAGGAACTCCGGCTGCAAAGAATGTGGAACAAATACCGGAAGAGGTTAAAAAAGAAAGGTTTCAAAGGCTTCTAGAGGTTCAAAACAGAATAAGTAAGGAGATAAACAGCAACTTTTTAAATAGAAAATTAGAAGTTCTTGTTGAGGGTAAGAGTAAAAATAACGATAAAATATATACAGGAAGAACTCGACAAAACAAGATAGTAAATTTTGAAGGAAATGATCAAATGATTGGAAAGCTTGTTATGGTAAACATAGATACAATCAAAACATGGTCTTTAGAAGGGAAGATAGAAAAATAAATTTTGATGCGGAACAGAGAACAATTCTTGATAAAACTACTTTTTATAAACTTCGTATGTACCCTTAAGTTTAATATGGTTATTTTCAAAACTCTTATTTTATGATAGAATAATTAATTATTGAGGATATAGAGAGATCACAAAAAAATGTTTTGTTTTCGGAGTATTAAGAAACTGGAGGTAAAAAGTATGGATATTATATCAAAAGCTAAAGAACTTGGTAACCTGATAGGAACTTCGGAGGAGATGACAAATTATAAAAGATGGGAAGACAGTTTGGCCAGGGATCATAAAGCCAGGGTCATTCTAAAGGAGTATCAGGAAATTCAGAGTGATATGGTTATGGCTGTACACGGGAATTCTGAAAAAGATATACTTGATGAATTGAAGCAAAAGCTTTTGGAAAAGTATGATGAAGTAAACGATTGTGATGTAACTAGGAATTACATTGAAGCTAAAGAAAAATTGGACTTGCTTATTAAAAAAGTAAATGATGTGTTGGTTTATTCCATAACGGGTGAAGAGCCCTGTAATTCAAATAGCTGTAGTTCATGCAGCGGGGGATGCAGCAAGTAAGAAACGAATTGAGGTATGATAAAATGGCAGTATTGACACCTATGATGCAGCAGTATATGGACATAAAGGGGCAGTATGAGGATTGTATCCTTTTTTTCAGACTAGGTGACTTTTATGAAATGTTTTTTAAAGATGCAGAAACTGCTTCAAAAGAACTTGAAATAACCCTTACAGGTAAAGATTGCGGTTTAGACGAAAGGGCACCTATGTGTGGAGTGCCTTTTCATTCTGCCGATTCCTACATATGCAGGTTGATTAATAAAGGCTATAAAGTCGCTATCTGTGAGCAGATAGAAGATCCTGCAATGGCAAAAGGTATTGTGAAAAGGGATGTTATAAGGGTTGTTACGCCGGGTACTGTTACAGACTCGGCTATGCTCGATGAAAAAAGGAATAATTATCTTATGTCCTTGTACAAGCATAAAACCTTTTTCGGCATTGCTTTTGTAGATATTACAACTGGGGACTTTACATCTACATCTATAGCATTAGGAAATACTGAAGGCAAGCTTATGGATGAAATAGCTAGGTTTGCGCCTTCAGAAATAGTGGTTAACAGTGAGTTTTTAAAGGACGAAAGTTTGGTTAAGACCTTAAAAACAAGGTTTAATTTATATATTTCAACTATTGAAGATAAATATTTTGATTTAGTTTATTCTAAAGAAAAGCTTAGAGCGTATTTTAGCGACCATGAGATATGTGAAAATGAGTATGATATTTACATAAATGCTTCCGGAGCTCTGCTAGAGTATATTGAACAGACTCAGAAGGTAAATCTTGACCATATACAGAGTTTTAACAAATATAGAATTGAAGAGTATATGATATTAGATGTGGCAACAAGAAGAAATCTTGAGCTTACCGAGACAATGAGGGAAAAAAACAGAAAGGGTTCCCTTCTATGGGTTTTAGACAGGACAATGACCTCTATGGGAGGAAGAAATTTGAGAAAATGGATAGAACAGCCTCTCATTAATGTTTATGATATAAAGGACAGGCATCTTGCGGTCAATGAGTTTAAGGACAAGTTTATGATCCGGATGGAAGTGAGAGAGCTTTTAAAGAGGGTTTATGATATTGAGAGGCTTATGGGAAAGGTGGTGCTAGGCAGTGCTAATTGCCGTGACCTGGTCTCATTAAAAAATTCCCTAGGCCAGCTACCCTATATAAAAGATCTTTTAAAGGATTTAGAAGAAAGCTTAAATAGGGAAAGCAACCGTAATATTGACCCTCTCTATGATGTTTTTGAAATTATTGATAAGGCAATATGCGATGAACCTCCTGTATCGGTTAAGGAAGGCGGTATCATAAAAGAAGGCTATAATGATGAGGTTGATAAGCTAAAAGGAGCATCTACTGATGGAAAGACCTGGCTTGTTGAACTTGAAAATACAGAGAGGGAAAAAACCGGTATAAAGAATTTGAAGGTGGGCTTCAACAAAGTATTTGGTTATTATCTCGAAGTTACAAAATCCTATTTTTCTCTTGTGCCTCCAAACTATGTAAGAAAGCAGACCTTGGCCAATTGTGAAAGATATATAACCGAAGAACTTAAAGAGATTGAAGAAAAAGTTCTAGGTGCGGAGGACAAGCTGGTTGAGCTTGAATACCAGATATTTGTTGAAGTTAGAAATAAAGTAGCTTCCGAGATAAACAGGATAAAAGGAACTGCGAAAGCTTTAGCACAGATAGATGTTATATGTTCCTTAGCAGAGGTAGCTGACCGTGAGTTTTATATCATGCCGGAAATAAACAACGAGGATATAATTGACATAACTGACGGAAGGCATCCTGTAGTAGAGAAGATGATTGAACAGGGTGCATTTGTGCCAAACGATACATACCTTAGTATGGACGAAGATCAAATTGCAATAATAACAGGCCCTAATATGGCAGGAAAGTCTACATATATGCGCCAGGTTGCATTGATTGTACTTATGGCTCAGATAGGAAGCTTTGTACCGGCAGCAAGTGCGGTAATAGGCATTGCCGACAGGATATTTACAAGGGTTGGTGCTTCCGACGACCTTGCGGCAGGTCAGAGTACTTTTATGGTTGAAATGAGTGAGGTTGCAAATATCTTAAGCAATGCTACATCAAGGAGCATTTTGATATTAGACGAGATAGGAAGAGGTACTAGCACCTATGATGGTCTTAGCATTGCCTGGTCTGTGATTGAACATATAAGTGACAAGAAAAGAATAGGTGCAAGAACCCTATTTGCAACTCATTACCATGAACTTACCGAGCTTGAGGGAGCTATAGATGGCGTTAAGAATTATTGTATATCGGTTGAGGAAAAAGGTGAAGATATAATATTTTTAAGAAAAATAATAAGAGGCGGAGCCGATAACAGTTACGGTATACAGGTTGCAAGACTTGCAGGTGTACCAGTGCCAGTAATAAACAGGGCAAAGGAAATCCTAAAAGAACTTGAAGATGCTGATATAAACAAGAGGGAAGTACGTTTTAAAAGGGCAAAGAAGCCTATTGAAGGTCAGATTGATGTGTTTTCCTTCAATACTGAGCAACGCAATTGTGATGAAGTTTTAAATGAGATAAAAAATATTGATGTAAGTACACTTACACCTCTTGATGCGTTAAATGTTTTGTATAATTTGCAAAAAAAGGCTAATACATAGATTGGACGGTTTGAATATGGGCAAAATAGTAATACTTGATGAAAATACGTCAAACCAAATAGCAGCAGGAGAAGTTGTTGAAAGACCGGCATCGGTTGTAAAGGAGCTTGTGGAAAACTCTATTGATGCAGGAAGTTCTAATATTTCCATTGAGATAAGTAATGGTGGAGTTTCACTGATAAAGGTTGTAGACAACGGAAAAGGTATTGACGAAGATGATGTTGAAATTGCATTTGAGAGACATTCTACAAGCAAGATAAGAAAAGCGGATGATTTAGAATCCATTTCTACTCTTGGTTTTAGAGGGGAAGCGCTTGCAAGTATAGCATCGGTATCTTTAGTCGAGCTTACTACAAGGATTAAGGAAAAGCAGTATGGAAAGTATATAAAGATACAGGGTGGAGTGGTAAAGGAAGTAAGACAGACGGGATGCCCTGTCGGAACTACTTTTATTGTAAGGGATTTATTCTATAATACGCCTGCGAGATTTAAATTTCTTAAGAAGGATACAACCGAAGCCGGTTATATATCCGATATGGTTAACCGTATAGCCTTAGGAAATGAACATATCTCAATGAAGCTAGTAAATAACCGTAGTAGTGTCCTACACACTCCTGGAAATAGTGATCTTTTAAGCACAATTTTCAGCCTTTACGGCAAAGAAACTGCTAAAGAAGTACTTGAAGTAAAGTACAAGGACGAAAAAGTTGAAATATCAGGGTATGCGGGTAAACCTGAAATAGCAAGGTCTAATAGGAACTATCAATCAATTTATATAAACGGAAGATATGTAAAAAATAAAACCATTTCTTCCGCAATAGATGAGGCATATAAGACCTATCTTATGAAAAATAAGTTTGCCTTTGTTGTCTTGCACATAAGGCTTAATCCCATCTTTGTTGATGTTAATGTACATCCTACAAAAATGGAAGTGCGTTTTTCGGAGGAGCAGGCGATATTTAGAGCCGTGTACCATGCAATAAATAATGCATTGCTCAGTAAATCACTTATCAGAAGTGTTGAAATTTCTGATAAGCCTAAGAACTTTTTTAAGTTTGAACAAAACACACAGCCGGTTAAGGATTTTGTCCAGGAAGGTTTTAAATTAAAATCCAGTATTTCCGAGGACAATTTAAGAAAAGAAGTTGTTAAGAAAGAAGAGGACTATGTAGGTCAGAAAGAAAAAAATATTAATTTTAAGCATATTCATGCTAATATTTCTTTGCCAAAATCCGATAATAAAGAGGTAAAGATTAGTAAAGAAATTAATGAGAATAATGTAGAAGTAAAAAAGAATATTATTAATGAAGATTTTAAACCTAATTTTAATAAAAAACCGGAAATGTTAGTTGAAGAGACAAATAGTGAATTTAATATAAGTTTAGATAAAACAGTGAAATCTAATAAGGAAATATACAGTGAAAACACTCCGGCTAATGCATTAGAAAGCAAAGTTGAAATAGAAAGCGACTTAAGCGAAAATTGCGAAAAAACATTTGCCGGGCTAATGACTTCACAGGCCGAAGAAGAAAACGGTGATAGTGGACCAGGACAGAATCAGCTTCTAAATGCCAGAATCATTGGACAAGTTTTTTCAACATATATACTTCTTCAAAATGAGGATAATCTTATACTAATTGATCAACATGCAGCTCATGAGAGAATTATGTTTGAAGAATTAAAGCGAAAATATAAGGAAAATGAAAACTTAGCCCAATTCTTGTTGTCGCCGGTAGTTGTTGAATTGACGAACCAAGAAGTGAAACTAATTGATGAAAATAGAGAAAAATTAAATAACCTAGGTTTTGCTTTTGAGAATTTCGGTAATAATTCAATTATACTACGTTCAGTACCAGTCTTATTAGCGGATAATGCAGGTATAAAAGAATCGTTTTTGGATATTGTAGATTTTCTTTTGTCGGATAAACGAAAAGAGAATATTTTAATTGAGGAAGAAGCCTTATACAGATTAGCCTGTAAAGCAGCAGTTAAGGCAAATAAAAAACTTGATGAGCTTGAAATAAAGAAAGTACTAGATGATTTGAATAAAATTGATAATCCATATACGTGCCCTCATGGGAGGCCTACGATAATTAAAATAACGAAATATGAGTTTGAAAAAATGTTTAAGAGAATTGTGTAGTGAAGTTTTATAGATGAAAAACTCTAAAACTAAATTTTAAAGGAAGTTTTTCATCTAAATTAGATAACGTTTAAGTGCTATATAAATTTAACTTTAGTGTACGTTATCTATAGGTACGATCAAAATTAAGTGACTGCTTTGGATAATAAAAAAACTTATTATCCCTTTGGAGGATAAATTGAATAATGTAATTGTTATTTTAGGACCAACAGCATCGGGAAAGACTAAATTGTCTATAGAGCTCGCAAAAGATATTCACGGAGAAATAGTATCGGCAGATTCTATGCAGGTTTACAAATATATGGATGTAGGTACTGCAAAGCCGGATGAGGAAGAAAAACAGGGAATTAAGCATTACCTTATAGATGAAATAACTCCAGATAGGGAGTTTAGTGTTGCAGGATTTCAACAACTTGCTATAAAATATATTGATGATATAATAAATAGGGGTAAGGTTCCCATTGTTTCAGGTGGGACAGGATTATATATTGATTCTCTTATATATAATATTGAGTTTGGAGATACTATATGCGACTGGGAGCTTCGAGAGAAATTAAAGAATGAAGCGTTAGAAAAGGGCAATGAGTATCTTCATAATAAGCTTAAAGAAATTGATCCCGAGGCAGCAGAAAAAATTCATATGAATAATGTTAAAAGGGTAATAAGGGCTATTGAGGTATATACTTATTCTCAAAAACCCATATCCATGCATCAGGAGGAGTCTAGAAAGAATCCTTCAAAATATAGCTTTATGATTTTTGGCTTAAGGATGGACAGAGAGAAGTTGTATGAAAGAATAAACCAAAGAGTAGATCTGATGTTGGAAAAGGGGTTGGTTCAAGAAGTCAAAAAGCTTATAGAAATGGGATACGATAAAAGTACCATTGCGATGCAAGGAATTGGTTATAAGGAGATTTTATCTTATTTAAGAGGGGAGATAACATTAGATGAAGCCGTTTATGTGTTGAAAAGAGATACAAGGCATTATGCAAAAAGGCAGCTTACATGGTTTAACCGAATGAAAGATGTCACATGGATAGATATAGATCAAAATAGCAATTTAAATGAAATAATAAAAAATATTAAAGATGTTATTGCAACGTCTGGAATTATCTTGTAGAATATATGTTAAAGCAATTATTAGTTTGTAAATCTCGTATTTTTACTTTATTTAGGGTGTTTGATTGTATATTGTTTTTTACAAAACAATAGTAATGTAATTAAGAGTTCTTTATATAAAAAAAGAAAGAGAGAAAAATATGTCTATTAGAGGAGGATTACCCGTGAACAAGAATAATATCAACTTACAAGATGTTTTTTTAAACCAAGTTAGGAAAGAGCATATTGCTGTTACAGTTTATCTTACAAACGGATTTCAATTAAAGGGAATGGTAAAGGGCTTTGATAATTTTACTGTTGTTTTAGATAGTGAAGGAAGGCAACAGCTAATTTATAAGCATGCTATATCAACTATAAGCCCTATGAAGCTTGTTAACTTAATCTTTAATGATCCTAGAAATGAACAATAATTTAATCGAAAAGTTAGGCTTTACATACATATTTAAGCTTAACGGATAAAGTACGTTTTTGTCTTATTTAAAAAGAACTGATATCATAAAAATCTCGATGGTATATAAAATGCCATCGAGATTTTTTGATTTTTGTTAGGTTATTTCATGCTTTCAAAAAGGTAATTGAACTGTCTAGGAACTAATAAAATATAAGTTCCTATTATAGTCTTCTGAAAACACCAATTACCTTCCCTAAGATAGACAAATTATCTCTGACTATAATAGGTTCAAGATATTTGTTTTCAGGTTGAAGTCTGACATAGCCTTTTTCTTTATAAAATGTTTTTACAGTAGCTTCATCACCGATAAGAGCAACTACTATATCACCGTTTGAGGCTGTTGACTGCTGCTTTATTAGAATAAAGTCCCTGTCTAAAATACCAGCTTCAATCATACTGTCACCTTGAACCCTTAGCATAAAGGCAGTGGAACCCTGCACAAAATCTAAAGGTAGAGGAAAGGTATCTTCAATGTTTTCAACGGCAAGGATAGGTTGGCCGGCTGTAACTTTACCTATAATTGGTATATCAACCATTTCTCTTCTTGAGTAAATGTTTTTTGTTTCTTCTTCAACTGTATTGTTTCTTACAATTTTAAGAGCTCTAGGTTTTGTGGCATCTTTTTGAATAAGGCCTTCTTTTTTTAATTTTTCTAAATAACTATGAACTGTAGAAGTAGATTTAAAACCAACTGCAGCACATATTTCACGTACAGAAGGCGGATATCCCTTTATTTTGACCTGTTCATTTAAAAAATCAAGAATTTTTTGCTGCATTTCTTCATTCTTTTTTTGCATTCCCTTCACCTCATATAAGTATTTGGTCTAGACGCTAATAATGTCCTTTGTAGACCTTAATCTTAAACTATATTTTCTAAAAACATTGTAAATTGTTAATAAGGGCAATCGTAAAGTATTTAGCATCACCTAATTAAGCTTAAATTTATAGATATCTTAAAAGTATTATAACACTATATTTTGAATAAATCAAACTAATGTTCGATTTTTTTAAAAAAATATATTGACAACGAACAAGTGTTCCAATATAATATTCTTAAGGAACACTAGTTCGTTCGGGGGAGGGGGATTTTGAATATGAGATATGTACTTAAAAATAAAGCTAGATTTTACATATTTATTCTTGCATTACTTATGACTGTGTTTACTGTGTTTTCTGTTACACGGGCTTACGGTTATAAAGAGACTGAACTCAAAGTTATAAGAATAAAGAGCGGAGATACTTTGTGGGCTATAGCAGAAAAATACAATAAAAAAGGTGACATAAGAGAATATATCTATGAATTAAAGAAAATAAACAAGCTTACTGACAGTAGTATTATGGCTGGAAGCGATTTAAAAGTAATAATTGAATGATAATGTTGTTATAATATATTGCTTAATATAAAAAATTCCGGTAAAGAATAATAACCGGGATTTTTTATGCGAAATATTATTTTGTGCAAAATTTATCAAAAATCATGGAATTATTGGTAAAAGTATGGTATAATTTTTCTATAAAGCCACAAATGTCGTAATGTCATTCTATAAAAAGTTTCTGTAGTATAATCATACGTTTATATCAAGAATTCAGAATTTAATAAATTTAAATATCACATTTTTATGCAAAATTTTATGTATATCTTTATGTGTATAAAGAAGCTTAAGGATAAAAAAGTTTTATATTAACGATAAGGTTGTGATTAAATGTATGACCTAAAGAGTAACAAAGGCAGCACCACTATCGAAGCGGCATTGATCTTTCCGATTATTTTCCTAACTATAATCACTTTAATATATGTGAGTATTTTTCTTTATGAGCAAGCTTATGTGAAGTCTCTTGCAGATCGTGCTGCAGAACGTGGAGCTGCAATTTGGAAAAATCCCGAAAGTGATATGTATATAAGCTTGGTTAAACTTGGAGATTTTAAATATAATGATCCCTATTGGAGGTTAATTGATTTAAGTAAGAGTTCAAAAGAAAAGAAGATTGGGGAATACATAAAAAGATCGTTAGATGAATACAGCATTCTTAGAAGCAGGGATAAAGAAGGCCCAATGAATACTACTGATATAGCGTTCAGTGCCCAAGTAAAGAATTATATAGTATATAAAAAGCTTACAGTAACTGTAGATAAGAAATTTAAGCTTCCTTTAGGAAATGGATTAGCGTTTCTTGGCATTGACAATACCATTAAAATATCTGCAAAGTCTGAAGCGCTAGTAAACGAACCTGCCGAATTTATCAGAAGCACTGACCTAGCAATAGATATGGGCAAACGTGTAGATGCTTTAACTGGTAATCATTTAGAGAAAACTATGGATAAAGTATATAAGTTTCTAAAGGGTATTAAAGATGACATATCATCAGAACTGAAATAAATCAATCAAAAAATCTAATAAAATTGAGGTGCCTTTATGGGTATATTCAAAAGAAATGAAGGAGCTATAACCGTTTATATCTGTATTCTGATTTCGATAATGTTGGTATTGACAGGAGTGCTTGTGGACGGTGCTCGGGCTAGAGTGGCCGAGTCACAAGTTCAAAATGTTACGGAAGCTGCTGCAAACTCCTTGTTGGCAAATTACAATAATATTTTAAAAGAGTGGTTTGGTCTGATGGCAATGTCAGAAAACAATCCTGGGGTGCTTGAAGAGGAATTAATGTATTACCTGAATAGAAACCTTATGACTGAACTCGGGGCAGAGAAGAAAAATTTAAGTGATGCTTCCTGGGATTATGCAAAGAAATTTTTTAATATAGAAAATAAATATGAGTCGGTTAGATTTCTTGATATGTATGACTACAGGCTTGAGGAAGTAAAAGCTGTACCTCTATATAATCTTGCAGAAAATGAAGTGTTAAGAGCCCAGATTGTTGATTATATGAAATATAGAGCACCTGAAATATTAGCAGAAGAATTTCTTGAGAAGATAAATGTATTTAAAAGTTACAAAAAGCAAGCAAAAGTATTATCTTCAAAACTAGAGTTAGATAAAAGCATGGATGAAATAAGTAAGGAGCTTGCAAAGCTGTATGATAAAATTAAGCAAGTTAATTCCTATGATCAAGACGGCTTTAAAAAAATGCTTGATACCGCAGGTGATCGTATTCTTATAAAGCTGAGCAAAGAAAAAGTGTATATAGAATATAAAAAAGCGACTGAAGAGGTAGAAAAGGCACTTTCGGAGCATAGAAAAAGTGACACCTATATAAGTGAGAGGCAAAGACTTCGGGAAGAACTCAAGTTAGCAGAAGACAAAAGCGAGAAGGATGAAATAAGGCAGCAAATTGACGATTTAGATGAGCCTTACTTAAGTATGCTTAATACAGCAGAAGAGGAAGAGGAAGATGCAAAAAATGAGTATCTGTTTTGTAGAAATTCGGCGAAAAATGCTATAGATGCAGTCTTTGATTATATTAAGGAATATTCTTCTTATAATGAGGCCGCTATAAAAATAGCAGAAAGAATAAAAGAGAATTGTGCTGATATGAAAGACAAAAAAATAGGTGACTTGAAAGCACAAATAAAAGATGACAACAGTGATTTTGCAGAAAAAATGAGACAAGAAATCAAGAGAATAGAAGCTCAAGTGTCTAAAGAAAGTATGCAACATTTGGTAGATAAATTCACAGAAAATAAAAATATGCTTGAGGAATTAAATAAAACATTGGTGGGGCTGGAACTGTATGATATACATTTGGATCCTGATTCACCTAGTGCTATAAATACAGAGGAATTTGGATATATAATGAAGGAATTTAAGGCTAGCATTTTACCAGTGGAAAAACTGTATTCAAATTATCTTGTGAAATATAGCAAAGTAAGTTATGAGGAGTTCCCGGTCGACAATACGTCAACTGGCGAAGAAAAGGTTAAAGATCCTCGAGATGCTTCAAAAAATTTAGTTGTTGGTTCCGACAATCCTTTAAAAACAATTGAGGCCCCGGAAGCTCATGAAGATTTTAAGGAGGTTAGGAAAGGTCTTCCTTCCGGTGGTGCTAAAATAGACAGCGAAGAAATTTTAAAAGCGTTTTTAGGTGAAAACTATGATTTTGCTCTAAAAGCCATTGGTGCTAAAGATGATACGGAAGGTAAAGAGCCTGAAGTTGGAGAGCCGAAAGATATTATTGAGAAAATGAATTTTAAAAATGACGATAGCGAATCCTTAAGTGGTGGTTTAGGAATACTTGCCACACTTATTGAGATTTTAGAAAATGGACTTGAAACTGTCAGGGATGAAATTTTTGTAGATGAGTATGCTCTTGGTACTTTCAATAATTATCTTTCTACTAAAGATCTTAAGGTAAAGGATGGAAATACCATAAGCCAGGTTGACTTAAGACTAAGAAACAGGAGTGAGAGAAAGCCCTATATGTATTTTGAAAATGAAATTGAGTATATTATAGGGGGAAGTGATAATGAGAAGACAAATGTCTCTAATGTGCAGAGTAAAATTTTACTAATAAGGTTTACGCTAAATACATTACATATATATTTAGATCCGGTTAAAATGAAGGATGTATACACAATAGCAGGGTCTATTGCTGGAATCGGAGGACCGTTAGTAGCTGCATTTGCAGTTCATCTGATTGCAGCTCTTATAGTTATGGGTTGGTCAATGGCTGAGTCGGTTTTTGATTTGAAGTTGTTGATGAAAGGAGAGTCAGTACCAATCTTTAAGACAAGCAAAAACTGGATTTTAAGTGCACAAGGTGGGCTAAATAAATTACAAGAAAAGATAACAGATACAGTCGTAGATGGCGCAAAAGAATACTCAAAAGAATTTTTAAACGATAAAATAGATGGGATAGAAGGTGATTTAAAAAGCTATACAGCAAACATTAAAGATACAATAAACGTAAAAATTGATAATATAGTTGAAAAGGTTTTTGAACCGGTTGACAATGCTTTAAATGATGCAGACAAAACTATAAAGGACACTTACTCTCAAATTACTGAAAACCTTGAAAATGAGTTATTTAATACTTCAAATGAAAGTATGAATATTATTACTAAAAAAATATACGAAATTGCCCAAGAAGAATACCAAAAGGCTAAAGGTGAGATACAAAATAAATTAACTATGCCTCTAGATAAAGCAAAAGCTGAAATTGAAAAAATTAAACAGTCCATCAAAAATACTGTTGACGAAAAGGTCTCAGGTATGGAAGAGGCTATAAATAAAGAAATAAGAAAAGCTGCACAAGAAGGCAAGGAAAAATTGAACGGTTATATTGATTCTTTTGGCGATAAAAATCCCACATCAACTATAGTAAATAATAATTTTAAGGCAAGTGTACTTTCTTTTAATTATGAAGAGTATTTGAGGCTTTTTCTGTTGACGACAAACAGGAATGAGAAAATAACCCGAATTCAAGATTTGATTCAACTTCAAATGGTAAAAATGACTGGTAACGAAGAGTTTAAACTTTCAAATTGCAACACGCATGTAGGAGTAATAACTAATGTATCTATGAAATACTTTTTTATGACACAGGCCTTTGTAACTAAAGAGTTGAAGACGGAGGAGTTAGACAGACACAATTTGTATGTAATGCTTTTCAAAGGTTATTAAAACGTTAGGCCCTTTTATAAGAAGAGTTATATACCGAAATAGAAATATAACAAGAGTATATAAGAGAGGTTTTATATGATGGATAATCTATCTAATTCTATAAAAAACCGTAAAGGTGCTCTGACGGTTGAAGCAGCAATAGTAATGCCCCTGTTCATATGTGTAATATTAAGTTTTGCTCTTTTTATAAAAATCGTATACACTCAGAGTATTGTTCAGCATGCTCTAAACGAGACAGCAAATGAGTTGGCTGTTTATAGTTATCTCTATTCGGCATCAGGAGCTCAAAAATTACACGACAACGCAAAAGACAATTTAGATGATAAAAGTAAGCTTGCACAAGAACAAATAAATAGTGCTGTTGATGCTTTAGGTACACTGGGTAATACTAAGAAGAGCATTAAAGAAGCAAGTGATAATTTGAAAAATGCAGATATAGAAAAGTTGACTAAAGATATTGAAGAAATTAAGGATCTTTCAAAAGAAAATATTGCAAACGGAAAAGCCTTAAAAGAAAAGCTTGAGGATGCAGTGAAAGACCCAAAACAGCAAATAATCAGTTTTGCCTCCCTTTTAGCTCAAGGAGCTTTTGAAGACTTTAAAGGTGCGTTAGCCTCACCGGTAATTAGAGCAATGTGCAAGAAACATATTGCAAGTGATGAGCTTGATGCAGACAGAAGACTAAAAAGCCTTGGAGTTGTAAATGGGCTCTCCGGCCTTGATTTTAGTGAAACAAAAATACTCTATGACAAAGAAAATATTGATATTATTGTACGTTATAAAGTAGAATCAGGAC
This sequence comes from Bacillota bacterium, assembly GCA_023421115.1. Lineage (GTDB taxonomy): Bacteria > Bacillota > Clostridia > Acetivibrionales > Acetivibrionaceae > Acetivibrio. The sequence goes on from JAEZUI010000013.1 coordinate 42,100, forward strand.
TTCCAATAAATTATTTGCCAGACCTCTATTTTATACAAAGAGCTAATGTACGTGCGTGGTTAGATGGTGATGGAAAAACACCAGCGGCCGTTGAAGCAGAGCCGGTTTCAAAAAATTTGTGGGAGCTTTCGGTTAGAGATAGAACCAACAAAATATTTGAACTAGAAGGTAAAGATACACCTGAAAATGTTGCTATAATAAAATATAACAGTGGAGATATAATTGATGTAACAAGTATTAACCTTAGTGAAAAGAGCTATGCTACAACAAGTGGGGTAAAATCAAGGATTAATTCCAGCATAAGAAAGTTAAGGGATTTTAGTAATAAGGAGTATACTGATATAAAGTCAAGGACACTAATTGTAATTATACCTGAAAATTCTCTTGAAGCTAGAGAAGATGTCAAAAAGCTTCTTACAGATGATTGCTTAAGATATGCAAAAGAAAACAATATAATTTTGAAATATAAGGAAAGCTATGGAAAATTACCCGGAAGCGGTGTATAATTTAGTGTGAGTGCTTTAATTTGATTGGTAAAAATGATTTTAAATGTACCAATTTAATTTTTACGACATAAATCGAGAATTAAAACGCGATGTAATAGCTTTATCCGAATTAATATTTAAAAACATTTTACATATGTTTTGTATGAAAAATTTTTATTTATAAAGAAATTTTAATGGAGAGTAAATGTATGAAAAGCTTAAAATGTGAATTTTTAAAAGATTTAGTAATGATGTTAATAGTGGGAGTAGTAGCCTTAAGTTTTGCAGGATGTAAAGACACGAATACTGAAAACAACACCAAAACTACTGCTAAACCTACAATTGATAACAGTAATGATGTGGGCAGCCTAGACAATGGTAATATTGATGTGAGCGAGGACAATGTTGCAAGGAATGAACCCACCGTAAACGATGAAGAGAAAGCATTATATGATAAGGATAGTGAAAATGCCCTGAAGCTTGTGACTGGACTATTGCTCGGAATTGCTGAAGGTGGTATTATACCAACGTCAGAAACAACCGTTGTTGATGTAAAGCCGGGTGAAAAGAGTTTAAAAATTGGTTCTTACGATATATTAAAGAGAGTTGAATTAGCTGAAGTACCTAAAATTAATTTGATGGATTCAAATAATGCTGTTTGGCGTATATCCTTCACTCATCATCCCAAAATTACGGTTGAAGTTATTGATGATGTTGATAATGTTAAGAAAGTTATAAAGCTATATCCACAAGACAATATAGAATAGAGAGATCACTAGAGAGGAATGACACAAAATGAAATATAAAGTTATTAAGAAACAGCAAAATAGCAGAATGTGTTTAGTATGCGGATTAAAGAACCATTATGGTTTAAAAGCTTCGTTTTATGAACTTGAAAACGGCGAATTGGTTGCGGTTTTTAAGACCCTTGATGGGCATCAGAGTTATCCCGGAAGGCTTCATGGTGGCGTAGCCGGGGCTGTACTTGATGAAACAATAGGCAGGGCAATAATGATTAATCAGGAAAATATATGGGGAGTAACTGTCGAACTCAACGTAAAATACAAAAAACCCATACCTTTAGATGAGGAGCTTCGTGCAGTGGGAAGAATAACAAAGGATTCTAGCAGATTATTTGAAGGTTCAGGTGAAATACTACTTCAAAATGGTGAGGTTGCTGCTACCGCTTATGGAAAGTATTTAAAAATGCCTATAGAGAAAATTGCAAACTTTAATGAAGATCACGAAGAATGGAACATAATGTCAACGGAAAATGATCCTACAGAGATTGAGATTTAGGTTAGAAATAATGCTACCTTTTATGTTGGAAGAACAAAGGCTCTCGTTTTTATCGAGGGCTTTTTGTATATGTTTACAATAGAATTTAAAGTGACAAAAATACTATTCAAAAAAATTCTTAAAATATCAAAACTTTTTCAAATTTTTCGTGTATATATAATTAATTGCAGCTTAAGTTTAAATGAAAGGAGTCAACTTAGTGGAGGTTCCGGATCAGAAAATAATAAAACTATGTAAAAAGAATAAGCGCGAAGGGTTTGAGTTTTTGTTCAAAAAGTACGAGAGATACATATATAGTATATGCTACAGCTATACATATTCTCAGCAAGATGCCCTTGACCTGGTCCAGGATATATTTTTAAGGATTTACAGGAACTTTGAGAAAGTTGATGAGAGAAAACCTGTATCACCTTGGATAAAGAAAATAGCTGTAAATACCTGCATCAATTTTAAGAGGGATAACAAGAACAAGGCGTCGGAATTATCCATTAATTCAAGTACTGATGAAAATGATGGGACCCTTGAAGATGTAGTGCCAGACAGAGGGCTTACCGAAGATAAGGTTGTGTACCTTGATACAAAGAAAACTCTAGAGGAGTCAATCGGGGAACTCCCTGAGGAGGTAAAAATGGCTGTTTTACTCAGGCATATCAAAGGCCTTAGTTATAATGAGATTGCCGAGCTTATGTCTTGCCCTGTCGGAACGGTGAAGACTTATCTTTTTAGAGGGAAGAAGATTTTGAAGGAAAGTTTAGTAAAAAAAGGCGTATGGGAGATGTAGATTATGGAGTGTAAATTTAATACTGACTTGATTCAAATGTATATAGATGGAACCATTGAACCACTTGAAAAGATTTTCGTAGAGGAACATCTGAAGGTTTGTAAAAAATGCAGGAAAGATATGACTCAATTTAAACTTTTATACTTTGAACTTGATAATTTAGAGGAAATAAAAGAAGTTCCCGACGAGTTGGAAAATGTTAGGGATATGGTGCTAGACAATATTTTTGATACATCGCACAAATATGGAATCAAGGATTTTATGGAGCAACAGAAAAAGTCTTTAGTTTTAGCCGCAGAGTTTGTTGATTATGTTCCCGGCAGAAAGGTTATTGAAAAGGGCCTTAAAGCTACAGGCTCAATTCTAGGCTCTGCAACTAAAAAAAGTGCTAAGTATGGATTAAAACTTATTCAAGCGAGGACTTAAAAGATGATAGTATTGGCGATTTTAGGTTATATATTAGCTGCTTTATTTATAATACTAACCTTAATTCTCATTGTTCCCTTTGAATTTAAGGTGGATGCACAAAAAAATGAAATAACATTTATTAAGGCAAAGGTCTTATGGTTTTTTGGAGCCTTCGGGTTTCATTTTACCAAGGTATACTCGCAGAAATTCATAATGTATATTCGGGTATTTTGCTTTAAAAAAAGAATTAATATTAGCAAAGCTAATAAGAAGGAAATAAAGGTTGAACGAAAGCCTAAAGAAAAAGATAATTATATAAATTACATGGAGCCTGAATTTTTAAAATGTGCACTAAACTGCATGAAAAAAGCTTTGAAGCATATCAAGCCTAAAAGGCTTGAAATTGAAGGCAGACTTGGGTTTGAAGATCCTTATATTACTGGGATTGCATGTGCAGTGCTAAATGTTTTTCATCAAGAGTTCAAGATGACAAACATCAATGTAAATACAGTATTTGATGAAGAAGTATTTGAAGGAAAAGGCTTAATCAAGGGGAGAGTGGTGTTGGTTTATATGGCATATATAGCTTTAAGACTATACCTTTCAAGACCTGATAAAATAAATCAAAAACCAAAATTCAAGGAGGTAAGATCAAATGGCTGAAAGTAAATTTGATGTAAATGAAAGTGTTAGTGTGTTATTCGAAAAATTGGAGAAATTCCTCACTTCTAAAACTGTAATAGGTGAGCCTATCAAAATAGGAGAAGCAACATTAATACCGTTTATCACAACCAGCTTCGGACTTGGAGCAGGAGGCGGTGACGGTTATGAGCCTAAAGGTTCGCACGGTATTGGCGGAGGTTCGGGTATTGGAGCTAAAATTTCACCTACAGCTGTACTGGTAATTAAAGGTGAACAGATTGAAATGATACCAATAAAGAAGAATGCAGGCTTTGAAAAGTTGATTGAAATGGTCCCGGATATAGTTTCAAAAGTTAATTGCTGCAAGAAGGATGATGGAAAAGTAAAAGAAGATGAAGAACAGGCTTAAAAAATCCGAAGTTCTAAATACTCTCCCTTAAAGTGGACAGTTTAAAGTCACTGTTTATCACGAGGGGGAGTTTTTATATATGTATTTTGCTTATAAAGGTTGAACTTTTAAAATATATACACTAGATTGTTAAAAAAAATTCCAAAAAAGCCTTGACTTATAAATTAATTTAGCATAGAATTGGGTGTAAAGTATTTTACTTTACAGGTGCAAAAATGGAAAAAATATATGAGATATCCCTTTTGTTGGATTTCTATGGACAGCTGCTTTCAAAGAAGCAGTATGAAATGTTGGATTTACATTTTAATAACGATTACTCTCTAGCAGAGATTGCAGAGCATTTTAACATAAGTCGACAGGGAATTTTCGACAATATAAAAAGGGGAAAAGCCTCTCTTTTAAACATGGAAGAGAAGTTAGGACTTGTAAATAGATTTACCGATCAGAAGAAAAAAGCAGAAAAGATATTGGGATATATAAAAAATATTAATAAAGAAAATATGAATATAGATGATATTGAGTATTTAAAAAAGATAGAAGATGGTATAATTGATATAATTGAGAGTTGATGAAAAGAGCTAGCTGTAAAGTTTATAAATTCGATGAACTTATGGCTAAGTGTTGAGAGTTATATAGTTACAGATAGCGATGATAAAGATGAGGTGTCTGATATATGGTGTTTGAAGGGCTTTCAAATAAGCTTCAAGAAACCATTAAGAAGCTTAAAGGTAAAGGTAGAGTTAATGAAAAAGACGTAAAGGAAATGATGCGTGAAATAAAGCTTGCCCTTTTAGAAGCTGACGTAAGTTTTAAAGTTGTAAAAGACTTTATTGCCAAAATTTCTGAAAGAGCAGTAGGGCAGGATGTTCTAGAAAGCCTTACTCCGGGACAACAGATAATAAAAATTGTTCATGAAGAGCTTATTAATCTGATGGGACCTGGGCAAAGCAAAGTTATATTTGCGCCAAAACCTCCTACAGTTTATATGATGGTAGGTCTTCAAGGCTCCGGTAAAACTACAACTACCGGTAAACTTGCAAATCTACTTAGAAAGCAAGGTAAAAAACCGCTTTTAGTTGCCTGTGACGTATACAGGCCAGCAGCTATCAAACAGCTGCAAGTGCTTGGAGGTCAGCTTGGAGTTGATGTGTTTTCGATGGGAGATAAGACAAATCCTGTCGATATAGCAAAGGCTGCAGTTGAGCATGCAAAATTAAAACAAAACGACTTGGTAATCATCGACACAGCAGGCCGTCTTCATATTGACGAGAAGCTGATGGATGAGTTAATGAATATCAAGGAAAGTGTCAGACCGCATGAAATACTTCTCGTAGTTGATTCAATGACAGGTCAGGACGCAGTTAATGTTTCTGAAAGCTTCAATGAAAAACTTGGAGTTGACGGAGTAATCTTGACCAAGCTTGATGGTGACACAAGAGGTGGAGCTGCACTATCGGTTAAGACGGTTACAGGTAAGCCCATTAAGTTTATAGGTATGGGCGAAAAGCTCAGCGATTTAGAACCGTTTTTCCCTGACAGAATGGCATCTAGAATTCTAGGTATGGGTGATGTGTTAAGTCTGATTGAGAAGGCGCAGGAAGCTTTTGATGAAAAGAAAGCAATGGAAATGGAAAGAAAAATGCGCACTCAGCAGTTTACTTTAGAGGATTTTCTTGACCAAATGCAGCAGATTAAAAAGATGGGGCCTTTAAATAAGATTATGGGTATGCTTCCGGGAGTAAATGCCGAGGCACTTAAAGAGATTGATTCAGCAGACAGCGAAAAGGAAATGGCCCGTTTTGAAGCGATAATAAGATCAATGACAAAGAAGGAAAGAACTGATCCTTCAATAATAAACGGCAGTCGTAGAAAAAGAATCGCAGCCGGCAGTGGTACAAAAGTTCAGGATGTAAATAAGGTCTTAAAGAGCTTTGAAGAAATGCGAAAAATGATGAAGATGATGACAGATATGGGTAAACACGGTAAAAAAGGATTAGGAAATAAATTCAAATTACCGTTTAGATAAAAAAGTTAGTAAAAATAATAGCAGGAGGTGAAAAAATAAATGGCAGTTAAAATTAGATTGAAAAGAATGGGTGCTAAAAAAAGCCCGTTTTATAGAGTAGTTGTAGCTGACTCAAGATATCCTCGTGATGGAAGATTCATTGAAGAGATTGGTACTTACAATCCACTTACTGATCCAAGCGCGATAAATATCGATTCAGAAAAAGCTCAAAAATGGCTTAAAAATGGTGCGCAACCAACAGATACTGTTAAGATCTTATTAAAGAAGGTTGGAGCTATTCAGTAATAATTAAGGTATTTTAATGACAAAATAAGGGTAAACGAGCGGGAGGTATGATTTTATATGAAAGAACTTCTCGAAACAATTGCCAAAGCCTTGGTTGATTACCCGGATGATGTTTATGTAAATGAAGTTGAAGGTGAAAAATCAATGATCCTTGAACTTACAGTTTCAAAAGATGATATGGGTAAAGTTATAGGAAAACAAGGTAGAATTGCAAAGGCTATAAGGACAGTTGTGAAGGCAGCAGCAATAAAAGAAAATATAAGAGTATCTGTAGAAATACTACAATAAAAATGTGGGCAGGAGGCATACTCTTGCCCGCATTTTATATGAAAAAGATTAATCTAATTAAATGGTGGTGAAAAGATGTTACAGTATTTTGAAATAGGAAAGATAGTAAATATACATGGTGTAAAAGGTGAGGTTAAGGTAGTACCTCTAACTGACGATTCTAAAAGATTTGATAAATTAAAATCTGCGTATATATCTTCAGCAATATCTGATAATATGCAAAAGTATAATTTTGAAGGTGTTAAGTTTCATAAAACTTTTGTATTGCTAAAGATTAAAGATATAAATGATGCAAATGAGGCTGAAAAATTAAAGGGCAAATTTATAATAATAAATAGAGAAGATGCAGTAAAGCTGCCTAAGGACTCTTTCTTTGTATGCGATTTGCTGAATTGTGAAGTTTATGATGAAAAAGCCAATAAGCTAGGTATTTTAATTGATATACTTCAAACTGGAAGTAATGATGTTTATATTGTACGTGATGAAAATAAAAAGGAAATTCTTATACCGGCACTAAAATCAGTGGTAAAGGAAGTTTCTGTTGAAAATAAAAAAATTACTGTAGAGTTACCACAAGGGTTGATTGACGATGAAGTTTGATATTTTGACATTGTTTCCAGAAATACTTGATGCGGTATTAAAAGAGAGCATTATAGGAAGAGCACAAGAAAAGGGTATACTTGAGATTAACTCTATCAATATTAGAGAGTTTTCTAAAAACAAACACAAAAAGGCTGATGATTATCCTTATGGGGGCGGCGGGGGAATGATTATGACAGCACAGCCTATTTATGATGCTTATCTTTCCATTGTAAAAGATATAGACTATAAACCAAAAGTAATCTACTTAAGTCCCCAAGGTAGAGTACTTACGCAAGAAGTAGTAAAAGAGCTGTCAATGGACAAACACATTGTATTATTATGTGGACACTATGAGGGAATTGATGAAAGAATAATTGAAGAAATTGTTGATGAGGAAATATCCATAGGAGATTTTGTGCTCACTGGAGGAGAACTCCCGGCGATGGTATTAATTGATTCGGTTAGCCGTTTGATACCCGGAGTATTATCAAATGAAGATTCCTATTCGGAGGAATCTCATTATAATGGACTTTTAGAATATCCGCAGTACACAAGGCCTGTAGAGTTCAATAACCGTAAAGTGCCAGACATACTGTTGTCAGGACATCATGCGAACATAACACGCTGGAGAAGAAAAGAGGCTCTTAAGAGAACATATTTAAAGAGACCGGATTTGTTTAAAAGGTTTAAACCGGAAAAAGATGATAAAAAGCTTATTGAAGAAGTGTTGAAAGAGATTAAAGATAGATAGGTGTTAAACTCGATGGTGAAAACTATTAGGCCATTTCAAAAAATAACCTATACAATAATTAAGTCACAAAGCCAATCAAATCAGATTTTTTGAAATGGCGAATGACCTGTTTTATTAGGAATCAACTTTTTAAAGGAGACAAAACAGAAAATGAAAAAAGTAATCTTTGTGATTTGTTTAGTAGTATTAGTAATCGGGGGAATAGTTATTAAAAGTATGTATATACCTAAGGAAGAAAGTAATGAAGTTTCCTATAATTCAGAGTATATAAGTGATTTGAAAAAAAGAACTACTTTAGTCTCGTATAGTAATTATTTAAATATAGATGGGCCGGTTTATAGTATAAAGGAGCTTATCAACCAGTCTGATCTTATTATTATAGGTAAAGTAAACAATATTTCTAGTGATGAAAGGCTCAACAAGATTAATGTTACTATAGAAGAAAGTTTAAAGAGTGACTTAAATGTTTCAACAATAAACATAACAACTGCTAAGGGGAATGTTAATGGAATAGACTATAGTTTATTAAGTCAAGAAGGTAGCTATTTATTGTTTTTAGTGAAAGAATCAGTGAATTCTTCTGTTTATAGTTTGTTAAGTTATGACAGCAGTGTGTATGAGTTTAATAAAAGCGAAGATGTTAAAGAATTGTACTCGGCTGTAAATGGACAAATATTAGATTTAGTTGAATTAAGAAATGAATTAGGACGTTTCAAAAAATAACCTAAGGGGATGTAAAAATCTTTTTTATCATAATCTACAGGGGAACTATGCATTATAAGAGAAAAAATCCCATTTATACTATTAAGAAAATTCTTAACGGTATCGGGTTCATTACCCATACTTTTTTGAAACTCTTATAAGCTTCAAACATAATGCTAATATACTATGCTTTCTGCTGTTTGTTAAGTTCTTCTCTAGGCTTTTTTAAGAAAACACTCGCATTTACATCTTATCTCCTAGGTATTGCTAATCAATATTTAGTATTCCTCTAAGGTTGTTAGAAAGGGCAACTAGATTTGACATTTGTTCTTCAATATTTGTTAGCATATCGTTCTGGCTATCTGTACTATCAGATATGGTATTAGCGGATGCTGCAGCTTCTTCAGCAAAGGTTGCTGTTCCTTCGATATTTTTAAACACCTCCGATGAAGAGGATAATAAAATCTGAATATCCTGAGTAATATTCTGTACCATATTTTTTATATCTTCAATTTTTACGATAATGTTTGTAAAACAGTCATAGGTAGATTGAGTAATATTGATTCCGCTTGTTATAACAGTGTTGCCTTCTGTCATCTGATCATTAACGGAAGTGATTTGATCGGTTACGGTTTTTGATATTTCTGTAATTTTGTTTACTCCATGAGAGGTTTGCTCACCAAGCTTTCTTATTTCATCTGCCACAACTCCAAAACCTTTACCTGCTTCGCCAGCTCTTGCAGCCTCGATTGAAGCATTTAAAGAAAGAAGATTAATCTGATCTGCTATTTCATTTATCAATGAAGTGATCTGAGTTATTTCATTTGAGTCGGATCTTAATTTTTGAATCGTCTGGTATGCGCAGTTCATTACATCTCCTACTTTATGGATCTCCGAAACCAATTCAGCAAGTATTTCCTTTCCCTTCTGAGCAGCAGTAAAAACATTTAATGAATTATCCATCATGTTTTCAGAACTGTTTGCTATATTTACAATTCTTTTTTCAATATCGACAGTAGAGTCTAAAGTTGTAGAAGTACCATTGGCAAGGACAGTAATGACATTATTAATTGCTGCTACCGATGAAGTTACTAAGCTGGTTTTTTCTTTCGCAATTTTTGTTTGAAGTGAGATTTCTTCAATACTGTTGTTTAAGCCCTGTGAATTTGTATTTATATTATCAAGTATTCTTTTAAGCTTTTCATTTAGATCTATTGCTTCAAGATAGTTGTTTCTAGCTCCAAGTATTAGTCGCTGTCCTGACCTTCCTAAGTAAGCAAGAACTACTCCTATTATTATAAGTGCCAAGTAAAATACTATAAAATTTGCAAGGTCCAAGTTTGGATAAAACAAAGGCTTGTTTATGAAATATAGGGCTATTCCTGTAGTAACTTCCAGTAAAGTTGTGATAATAATCAGTTTAAAGTCAAAAAATAATGAACATGCAACTAGGCATAGTGGAAGCCAGAAGAGATTGTCCAATACTCCATTTTGAACATAGAGCAGGGTATATATAAGTAAAAAGGAGCCACAACTTATGAAATACCGGATTAGATTGCTGTCTTTTTTAATATAATATGATATCAGAGAAGGAATAATGATAAATAATCCTAAACCCCATAATATAAGTAAATTAAACAATACGAAGGGCTTTACAAAAATTTCAGGGATTCCTCCGAGGAATAGTGCTATTGAACCAATTATCAATGCCGCTTTATTGGTCTTTTTGTAATCTAGTACTGTATCATTCATATCATAAGCCTCCTCAAGTCTATTAGAAAAATAAAGCTGCCATTTGCTAATATTGAGTATTGTCAATTTCTTAAGCATAATTGAACCAGAAAACTCACAATTGTATGAAGTAAGCTATAGAAATAATACCTAGCATTAACTTAATATTAAAACCCTCAGAAATATTATGAGCGACGCAATATCTGTGCGATTTTAAGAGATTTGTGAGGTGCAAATTCTTCCTTGAATTTAGCAATAAAAAAACTTCACATCCTCTATGTAACAATATATTAAATTCTATAGAATATAAAAAAATCCTCTATTTTAAAATAAGGCGTTTCCCAAAAATAACTAGTCAATCACCATTTCAAAAAAATGATGGACTTTGTGAATTAATTAATGTATAGCTTATTTTTTTGAAATGGTGTAATACTATAAACCTATTTTATTAGGATAGAATAGAAGATGAAATTTCAGACAATCAGATTATGAGTATTGATATATTTAAAATTATAAATTTAAATTTAAATTTAATTAAATTACTATAATGTACTATGTTAAAATATATGATACCTGACTTTGGTATCAGACATTAAAAATGGTGCTAACCGAATAAAAATTGTAAGGCTGTTGCGGCGATGCAGCAGCCTTTAAAGTACCCATAAATTTGAACTATAGTTTATTGTTAAATATCGACTTTATTTGTGTATCTGTCAGAAAATAGTTTGTCAACGGAAGACAGAATATGTTTGACAAATCATTTATAAAATTAGTGTAAGTTGTTGTATTGATATATTTGATCTCGGATTTAGTGGCTTTGAAATTCCTTATAAAATCAAAGATATCCGAAGTAGAATATTTGTTTTCTAGAACCTTGAACTGAAGGATTCTTTCTAAAAGTACAGCGAGATAACATATTAAAAAATGGCCTTTTATAGTATCTTCTTTTTGAAGAAATACAGGACGTGCATCAAGATCAGATTTCATTATTTTAAAGGATTCCTCAATTCGCCAGAGATTATGATAAGTGTTATATATGTCTATGTCAGACATTTCAATTTCAGATGTTACAAGAAGGTTATAACCTGCAAACTTTAAATCTTTATCAATGGCATCTTGATTAATGCTCACAGTGGCCTTTTTCCCTTTATTGTCAGTAAGATTCACATATTTCCCAACTTCGCCGTAGTCATTTTTCTTTGCTTGAGATAAGGTTAATGATTTAGCTTTTTCGACCATTCTGTTTATTTCATATCTCTTTTTCGCAGCAAGAGTAGGATTATATGTAAGTAGTCTTTTTTCTGTAAGATTCACTGTAACTTTTTTTCCGTCATGTTCCACAGTATACGGAAACTTATCTATACATGATTTATAACGATACAGAACTTTACCACTCTTATCTTTAATTTCAATAAAATCATGATCAAGCAGAACCCATACTTTTTCCTTTTCAGAAAGACCTTTAACAGATTTTGAAAACAGGTATCCGTCAGCATTTGTTTTTGAGAAAGCAATGTTTTGGGCGCAGTTAAGCCCTTTGTCTGCAACATGTATGGTCTTTCCGGTAATGTTGTTTTGTTTTTTTAAATGATTGATTACATCTCTAAGTACTGGTTTTTCAGATTCATTACCTGGATACATCTTCATGCCAATAGGTATCTGATGACTATCTAATAAAAGACCAAGGCCTACTATTGGATCTTTTCTGTTTTCTTTGCTTGGATCTTTTCTTCTAAAATCATCTTCTCTGTCAATTTCAAAATAGAAGTTTGTACAATCAAAATAGGTTTTTGAAGTATCAACGCCATATACATCTTCAACTTGCGCAGTAAATAATTCTATAAATTTTTCGTAGTTGCTGCCAAGAAAAGACAATCCATCAAGAAGCTGATCATACGAGTAATTACAGGGATGATAAAGATTGGGTAATACCTCGTGAAAAGTTCTACTCTTGCTACATGGATTAACACTTCTGGCATATACAAGAGATGAGAGTAGCTCGTAAAGATCGTATTCGAAGTGATTTGTGAGTTTAAAATAATCAACAAATTTTTTTATCTTCAGCTTATCCATTATACTTTTTAATGGAAAATAGCCAAGGTAAAGAATAGGAGAGATATCAGATATTTTTCTGATGCCATCTTCGTTTTTAATTCTGTTAAGTTCATCGACTTCTTTTTGAAAATGAGCAATGGGATTTTCAATACCATTTTTTAAATGGGTTTCGACCGAACCTAAAGATTTATAACACTTATGAGCTGTACCCTTTTTATCATGGTTATAAAAACTCTCATATATAGCGAGATAAGTCCTGTTTTTTTGTTTGGTTTTTTTGAGAAAATAAGCCATAAACACCTCCGTCAAACTAGCACCATTAACACCATTATTATATCAGATAAAAAATAATTTTGCAAGCATTTTAAGCACAAAAAAAGCCTTATTATAAGGACTTTATAAGCGTTTTATATAAAATTTATTCCTAAAGATTTATGGTGCTAACTTCTAAAGACGGGTTTAAATTTAATTACTATAATGTACTATGTTAAAATATATGATAAAATGTTAATAAAATCTAGCTAAAATATTAAATGGAATTTTAGTAGAAATTAGAAGTCTAAAGTAAAAAGGAAACTTTTTCTATTGTATGGAGGTATGAAGATGTATTGTAAAATACGTCAATGGAGAATTAATGATGCACAGTGTCTTTGTGAGGCTATAAATAACAAAAAAATACAGGATAATTTACGTGACGGAATACCGTTTCCGTATAATATTAGGAGTGCAGAAGAATTTATCACAGCTATGCTTAATTCTGATAAAGTATACACTAAAACGAACAAAATCCTTGTGGTCATGTATGTTAACTCACTCAATAAATAACTTTATTTCTATTGCCATGGTATCATAGATTATGATTTACTGAACAGTTATTGGAATATAGAGTGTAAGGGTAAGGAATATGCTAAAGGATAAAAAAGTTTAAACTTGCAGAAATATTTATGGTAGTCAGAGGAGGTCAATATGGATTCAAGAAATCTAAAGGATAGAACTAAAGATGTTATAGATTACTACAACAATTATGCCGAAAAGGATAGACTGAAATGTGCGTACGGTAAACTTGAATTTCTCCATATGACAGAGTTATTAATGCGTTATTTTCCAAAAGCTCCATCAAAAATTTGTGATATAGGTGGAGCAACTGGCGAATACGCTTTTTATTTTGCCAAACTAGGATATGAGTCACATTTATTGGATTTAGTCCCCCGTCATATAGAACAGGCAAAAGAACGTGCAAAAATTGATACTTATGTTGATATTAAGAATTTTATAATCGGTGATGCTTTAGATTTGCCTTATAAAGATAATAGCTTTGAGGCTATATTTCTAAGTGGTCCACTTTATCATTTGCCGGAACGAAATGACCGTTTGAAAGCTCTAAAAGAGGCTAAGAGAGTGCTAAAACCAGGTGGTGTCATGACAGCTTATTCTATCGGAAGATATGCCACTCTATTTTATGGGGTGAGTAATGGAATGATATTTGGGGATGAGTTTATGGAAAATTTAAAAAAGGAAGTTGCTACAGGCTTTAGATATAAATATTCAGATGATCAAGGTGTTCTTGATAATGCTTATTTTCACTTTTCTGAAGAGTTAAAAGATGAGTTTGAAGAGGCAGGATTCAAGATAAAAAATATTCATGGTGTAATAGGAGTCGGTTGGATGGTGCCAAATTTTGATGAAAAATGGGAAAATGCAGAAAGTAGGAAGGCAATTTTAGAAGTTGCTAGGATGTGTGAAAATATTCCCGATGCGTGTTCAAAAATTTTTATTGTAGCAACTAAGGAATAAAGTAAAACTAAAAAATTTCAAACACAGTGGAATGTTACTTATTTGATGAGGGATCAGTATTAATGCTAGTATACTCTATTGTTTTTATAGGGAAGCGATATTGTGATATATATGGTAAGTATGGTAGAATTGTTATAGTATATGTCAATTAAGCAAGACTAGTTTTGATACAGTTACATATACGAAATTAATTTCGGTAATGCAAGATAAATTTGTGCATAGACGAAGTAGGTACGGAGATTGCACGTTAAGCAAAATAAAGGCTATGTCAAGATCTTCCGTGCAACTTCGCAAATCGAAGATTTACGCTGGAAATTGCCTCCCGTAATGTGTAAAGGAAATTTTGAATTTTTATATACAGAATAAATGAA
>JAEZUI010000052.1 GCA_023421115.1 Bacillota bacterium
ATTTTATACCGTTCAAAAGCCATGTAGCCGATGTCTGTAGCTACTGCAGACAATAGAATAATAAATATAGCAGAACATATAAAAATAATTGAAGTGCTGCCCCTTCTGTTTTTCAATAAATTAAAAAACATATCTCTCTTCCTCATAAAGCCTCCCTCACAAACATCGTTTTAGGCTATAACCTTTGTTACTCCATCCTCATCACTGTTTTTGCATTTAGTCGCATAGGGTTTGGAATTATTGAGGATATAATAGGAGTAAACAATGCATTGTCATATTTAATAATTACCACAACTTCATCCCCTTTTTTTCTCATAGCCTGGCTTGGATAAATTGAGGTAGAAATTTTTGAAGAATCCAGACTTGTTGTCATATTTGCCACTAGACTTGCTATCTGGCTGTCTGTCGCTCCAACAGCTGCATTTCTTGCTGCCTCTCTTGAAGTATTTGTTATAACCAAATAGTTGTTAAACATTAAGCCAAAATCTATTATACCCGTCAAGATAAGGATTATTATAGGAAGTATAAGTGCTGTTTCAACAATAGATTGACCTTTTCGTCCAAACATCCTCTCTTTCCTTAGCATAAAGTACACAACCTTTCATATATAAAACCTCATACCTTTCAACACATTAATCCACAAGCTTCGTGTGAACTTTTCCCCTATCAGATTCAAGAAATACTTCTTTTAAAAAGCTGCCCTACCCGAAACCAGGTAGGGCAGCCAAGTCCCAGTTTAATTTTATGGAGTTGTTATATTATCTGCTACTCCGGAGAATAAGGTTGCAATCTTTGGTCCGAGAACCAACAATGCTGCTATACAGGCTACTGCTATCAAAGAAATTATCAAGCCGTACTCAACCATTCCTTGTCCTTTTTTGTTTCCTATCAAGGCTTTCAGATAATCAAAATACATTTTCATCATTTAAAATTCCACCTTTCATTTGGTTGGTTTCATAAAAATTTGAATTATTTAACATTAACTTTTTAAGGAGTTGTTATACTATCTGCTACGCCGGAGAATAAAGTTGCGATCTTTGGTCCGAGAACCAACAATGCTGCTATACAGGCTACTGCTATCAAGGAAATTATCAAGCCGTACTCAACCATTCCTTGCCCTTTTTTGTTTCCTACCAAAGCCTTCAGGTAATCAAAATACATTTTCATCATTTTAATTCCACCTTTCATTTTTTAGGTTTATTTGTCAATTTACTTTTATACTTAGAATAGAGTCATGAAGTAGTTGAAGTAGTTCCCTAAAGCATTTCCAAGTAGACCTAACGAAGCAAACACAGCCATTGCTATGAAGATTATTATAAATGCGTATTCAACCATCCCCTGTCCTTTCTGCTTTTTTATTAATTTAAAAAATTTCTTTATTGAATTCATGGTTCCTTTAAACCCCCTTGTTCAAAGGCTTATGTAAACCTTATATTATTATTATAAAAGTTCCAGCGATTTTATACTATCCATCACAGGCCCTCATTTGCATAGCTAAATGTACCTACAAAACAAATAGGAAACAAGAGCCTAGAATACCCTTGTTTCCTATTGAGAAAGGCCTTCCTGTCACTTAATCTAACAGGAAGGCCCTCATTATAATACAATGGTTATTGTGCGCCATTATCAATTTGTTAAGTTATGTTTAAAAGCATAAATAGCAGCTTGCGTTCTGTCTGACACATTCAGTTTCCTGAATATATTCGAAACATGATTCTTAACTGTCTTTTCACTTATGTATAAGCGTTTTGCTATTTCCTTATTTATCATACCCTCAGCTATAAGTTCTAGTACTTCCACCTCTCTGGCAGTCAAATTGTTTTCTTCCGTTTTTGCCTTATCATGAAGAGTAATTTTGTTAAATTCCCTTACAAGCTCTCTTGTCATATTGGCTTGAATATATGGCTGCCCGCTGTTCACACTTCTGATTGCCTCTAGTAAAACACTGGGTTCTGCATCTTTTAACACATATCCTTCCGCTCCCATTTGAAGCGTTTTAAAAAGGTACTCCCTATCTTCATGAATAGTCAAGACAATAATTTTTGATGGAATATTACCATCTTTCATTTCCTTAATAGCCTGCAAACCGTTCATTCCAGGCATATTTATATCCATCAGTATAACATCGGGATTACACTCTTTTGCAAGTTTTATGGCTTCCTCTCCGTTTGGTGCTTGGGCAATTACAGTCATATCGTTTTCAAGTTCAAGTATTTGCTTTAGCCCCTGTCTCACCATAGTATGGTCATCTGCAATTAAAACGCGAATCTTATCCATTTGAGACCTCCTCGTCTGGAATTAAGGGTACAGTTATGCTTAATCTTGTGCCTTTACCTATAGTAGAATTAACCTCAAACTTTCCTTTTAACAATTCAACTCTTTCTCTCATGCTATAAAGCCCGAATCCACTATTTATATCTTCTCTTCTAGTGTTCAATTCGCCAGTATCAAATCCTTTACCGTCATCTAGTATATTCAGATTTAACTGTTTTTCCAAAAACTCTAGATTAATTGAAACTCTTCTGGCTTTAGCATGCTTCTTTATATTATTGATAGCTTCCTGAACAAGTCTGAAAACCGTTAAAGATATAATAGGTCTTATATCTTCACAAACTCCTCTTGTTTTAAAGTTAACAGCAGTTTTTGATTCTTCCTGAAAAGTAAGTATATATCTTTGAAGTGTCGGAATCAATCCCAAATCGTCTAATGACATCGGTCTTAAATTATATATAATTTTTCTTACATCCTGAAGAGTTTCACGCACTACCGATTTTAAATTTTTGAGTTCTTCCTTTGCCTTTATCGGCTCAGAATCTACCAAACGTTCACATATCTCAGCTTTCAAAACAATATTTGACATGGACTGTGCAGGACCGTCATGTATCTCTCTCGCAACCCGTTGCCGTTCCTCCTCCTGGGCTTTTATTATTTTTATCCCCATGATCTGCTTCTGTTGCAAATCTTCAAGTTGAAGAGTTACTTGCTGCAGATCACCTGTTAGGCAACTTAATGATATTCCAATATTTGAAATAAGTCTGTCTGCCTTTTCAGCTGTTCTTATAGAATCTTTTAGTCTTATTTCCAATTCATTTCTTCTCTTTATGAAAAACTGCTCCTGTTCACGTTTTATTGCCAACTCTAAACGAAGATTGTCAGTCTTTTCATATACTTTCATGGTTTCCTCTTCTGAATATATATCGTAATTTTTACTTACTTGCATTAGGTTTTTCTTGCTTAGCTTTAATTCCTTTTCCAAAAACTCAACATTATCAATCAGCTGTGCAGTTTGCACCTTAAGGTCTTTAAGCTCCTGTTCGAGCCTTCCGCATTCCTTTCTTGCACCCTCAGCTATGTCAAACAATTCTACCTTACTATTGTTTATTGCCTCAATGGTTTTCTTTACAATCTTATCTAAATTAGCTACATCTACTTTATAGTTAGCCACATTGATACCTCTCCGAACGTTTGACATGTAAATAATTCTATAAAGAAAGACTAAAATACTTTTCACTATTTTATATCGAACAATTTAAAGTTTTTTTTATACTTTTTTAAAAATAATTATTAAAACTTGCAGGAAGTTTTTGGAGAGGCAATCTATCCATCTGATTCTGTACTCTTTGTTTTGGATATTTCAATAAAATGTGAAGTAATATTTCATTTTTTTTATAATAAAATAAATTAATAATAATCAATTTTAAAGGTGAGATATGAGTTCTTATACATTTGTAATACTAACCATTCTCTTTATAGCTGCTTTATATAATATAAAGTCCACCACTGTTATTTATTTAAAACGTCTTTTGCTTCCCTTTGTATGTATTACTTTTATACTTTTACTGGTTATATTTTCAGATACCGCAGTTGAGTCAGCAGCGAAAGGTATAGTTTTATGGCTGAATGTTGTATTCCCCTCACTTTTTCCTTTTTTTGTTGCATCGGAAATTCTTTACCGGACAGGATTTATAAAATCCTTGGGTATTTTACTCGAACCCATAATGCGTCCAGTCTTTAATGTTCCGGGATGCGGTTCATTTGCACTTGCTATGGGAGTAACAAGTGGTTACCCTTTTTAGTGGGTGCATAGGTAGAATCGAGTAAAACCAAGGTCTCTAGGACTTATTCAAGAAAATTTCTTTATTTAAAATAGAATGGATTTTCATTTATAAAACTCTTCAAACGGAGTGTCAGGTCTATTTCTACAATAAGAACAATTCGGATCTCCACAATTCTTAGCCAACCATACATTGATCAGTATAAGCCTTTTTGATATCTTCCCAAATCATAGTACACTTCCTCATCTTATATTTAATACCATCACTTAAAAAGTGGGCTACTAACCTTCCGGTGTAGTTAATATAAAATTATTTAAATCCATTACAGCATGACATGCTGTAAGTAAATCCAGTCCAATTATCGCTTCTAATTCAATTCCATAATCCATAGCTCCAACCTGAAGATAAAACTCAAACATTTCAGTACCATCAAGTTTTATTATGTCAATTTTCTTTTCAATTACAGATTCTGATCCTCCAACACCTTGAACGGAATTAATAACATCTGTAGGCTCGGGTTTTAATTCAAGAACATCTGCTATATCTTTTGCTATAACTGTTGATGCAGAACCTGTGTCAACTAGAGCATTTTTTAGCACAACAGTATTGTTTTTATGAGTTAGTGTAACCTCAGTATAAATAAGACCTTCCCTTAATATTATATTTGTCATTACAGTCTTACCCCCATCCACTTCTTAACGCCAATATTAAGCTTTTCATTGGAAGTGTGGTAAATATAATACTCTCTTTCCTTATGCACTTTATGCATCTCAATATACTTTTCAAATGCCTTGTTTCCATCATCATCAAAGCTGCCAATGACATCCATGTGCTCGACAATTCTTTTTTCACCTTCTGTGTATGCCTCTACAGCCTCTATAAGTACCCATTGCTCTGGATAAGCTTTCTTAACATCTTCCCATGTCATATAATCATCCCCCGTTCGTAGTTTTGAACTTAATTTTATTATAGCATAAAATATATAATACTAATATTTTAAATTCCAAAGTTAGCACTATTCTTAAGAAACTTCACAGTCAATTGAAAGTTCTTCAATAGGGAATCTAAATACAATCTTTTTCAACTTTTTATCCTCTGTAAACAATATTTCTTTTATCAATGAGCGTATCCATCTCTTTTTATCATTCATATCCGCTTTCTCAAAAATCGGTAGGAAATTTTGTAGGTGCTCCACTATCTGC
>JAEZUI010000074.1 GCA_023421115.1 Bacillota bacterium
AGATGATGTTGCTAAAGATGTTGCAGAAAGGTTTGGCAAAGAGGGATTAGATTTAGTCAGACAATACGGTGATGATGCAGCAAAGGCAATGAAAAAAGGCATTGATCCAGATACCATTAAAAAGCTTAATGAATTGGGTATTGATCCATCTGATTACGATAATATGGGTATAGACAATCTTGATGATGCAAAAGCAGCAATTCGTAGTGCAGAGGGTGGTACAGATATTAGGATAAAACCAAGTCGTGACCCTGATATATTAGCGAAACCTGGAGGAAAAAGAACTGTTATCAATTATGATGATCCAGATCTGGATAATATACGAGCTCTGACAAGAGAGAATGAAGCAGCAGACACATTGGCACGACAAGGATATGAAGTGGAACAGAATCCTAATGTTCCTGGAAGTAAAAATCCTGATTATTTAATAGAGGGAGAGATTTTTGATTGTTATTCGCCCAAAGATGGAACAAGTGTAAGAAATATTGCAAGTGGAATACAAGGAAAAATAGATGCGGGTCAAACAAATCGTGTTATCCTAAATTTAGATGATTGGCATGGTGGTGGAGGAAATATTGATGACTTGATTTCGCAATTAAACGATTGGCCAATCGAAGGATTGGAAGAAGTAAAAATAATTAATCACTATCATGAAGTAATAGATATTTATCCTTAAAGAATGGAGGGGTATAAGTGGCAATAGAATATACGCTTTTATTAAAAGATAAGAAATTATCGGAAGAAACCTTGGTCAAAAAAGTAGAATCGTTAGGCTATTTATGCAATAAGATTGAACAGTTATCCAAAGGAATATGTGTTAACTTAAATGAAGAAATAGGTTTTTCAGTATTTCTATTTGATTCAGGGAATTATCCGTATAATTCTTGGGAGACAACATTTTTTGAAGGGGACTTTATATCAGAAAGAATTTTAGAGTTTCGAATGGTTAAGGAATATTTAGATTTTGAGAAGCGCTATAATGTTATGTTAAAAATTTTGTTTGATTTAGCGACTGAATTAAACGAAGAGGCAATATTAGTAAGTAATCGAGATACAGAATTATGTTTTTTTAGGGGAAACAAGCCGATATTACTAAATAATGAATCTGGGATATGGAGCAGAAATTGTTTTAGAGATATTATAGTGAACAGAGAAGTATGCTATGTGTAATAAACATAATGATAATTGAAGTAGATAATTGAATAAAGGTATTGCAGGAGGCAAATAAGGGAGAAATACGAGTGATTTCAAAAGCTAATTACCAGTAAAAATATGGAGTTGACTTGGTAGTAGTTTAATGGAAGATATATTAAAAAGCACTATAACTAAAAGAAAGTAGTTACCAGTTTTTAGGTAACTACTTTCTTTTTAGTAAAAACTGATAGTATTCAAAAACTAATGTTTTCCGGCAATTCTCTCGATAATATAATAAGTAAAATTTAATATTGAGGAGGTTTTGTATGGCTACAATAAAAACAATTGAAGAAATTTGGGATATTGAAGGATTTGATATCAATATTAAACTTAAATTAAATGGCTCAGTATCCTCTTAAGTAGGGGAGATATGATACCTAAAGCACTGGATGACATATCCTCAAAGGATAATATGCCAGTGCTTTAAATTTTAAGCATATATATCTGATAGATGGATAATTATTCATGAAATCGCTATATACCTTTAAAGGATTTATGGCTGGTATCGGGAAGCAGGTCAGGAGCTTATTGATGACATGGAGCTCAATATTATTATAACGCTACTTACATTTGGGCTTGGAAGGGTATTGAGACCAATAGCAAGGAATATAAGAAAATCCCGGATAGTAAAGGTTTTAGGAGAAGAGCTATTTGAGACAGTATCTAAAAACATTGATGAGGGCAAAGATGCAGTTGACGAAATTGATAATGTGATAAGAAGTATCAAAAAAGCAGGAACATCAGAAGATGTAATTAAGGAATTTGCAGAGAAGTTCAACAAAAAGGGATTGGATTGGCTAAAGTCAAAGGCAGCATTTAAATTTACCGACGATGAGCTGAGGCTGTAGCTGATGCTATGGGTAGAAGAACTACTAGTGTATTAGATGAGATTGCTGATGCTACTTTAGTAAGTAGAGTAAAGGAAATTAGGGGATTACTTCCTAGTGACTTAAGGCGTAGTGGTAATTTTGGACTTGCAGAAGTTAAAATTCCAGGAATAAACAATGAACTTTACGCACATAGTGGAATTGATATGCTTGAAGATGCTCGTTCGGCGGCAAGTAAAGTTTCTGATATTACTTTAAAGCCAATTGATCCTAAATTTAAAGCTACTTCTGTACCTACAAGTGATGGTACAATGTTATTTAGGGATATGGATACAGAGTATAAAATATTAAATAACATAGCTGAGACATTAGGTGATAATACTAATGTTTCTGGAAAGATTAAGTTATTTACTGAAAGACCTTGCTGTGCTAGTTTGGTAGTATTGTTATTTTTGAGTTTTTGCAGAAATATAAGAATATTTCAATAGAAGTAGTTCATAATAGCGGAACAATATTGAGACCATAGGAGATGAGGTAAATGAATGAGTTTACAGTGGATGAATTAAAAGAGAGTTTAGAAAACTTATTTACTAAAGTCAAAGAACGAGATTATGAAGGGAGTGCTATAAAGTCAGCAGGAAGATGTTTTTATGAATATGAGCCAATAATTAATGAAGGACTAACCGAAAAAGTAGTATGTTCATTGATAATAGGTATGTTGATTACAAATAGTAACAATAAAAGCATTTATATAGGACAATATAATATTTTTAAAGAAGCCATAGGGAAAACTTTGAAATTGTATAATGAGTTTGATTTAAGCGAAGAAGAGAAAAAAGAAGTGCTTTCGCTTGCGCAAGAAATAGAACAGAAAATAGATGGTTTAACAATAGAATATGATGCGAATGCAAAATAGGTTTTAATTGATGAAAATTAGGCAACTGGTAATAAAACCGGTTGCCTAAAGTTTATTTGCCTCGCTATTAGCTATAGAATAGAAGATTGATGCCTCACAAGCTAGGCGACTGGACAGGAGCCGGCTTTGCAATTTGGGATTTTGTTGAGGCGATACAACTTATTGTAACAGGGATTGGACTTTTGGCACTTGGACCTCTTGGTATAGCT
>JAEZUI010000123.1 GCA_023421115.1 Bacillota bacterium
CAGCAACACCAACGCCAACAGCAACAGCAACACCAACGCCAACAGCAACAGCAACGCCAACAGCAACACCAACAGCAACACCAACACCAACGGCAACGCCAACAGTAACACCAACAACAACACCAACAGCAACACCAACACCAACGCCAACACCAACAGTAATTCCGGAGAATGATTTAGAAAAGCCTTTGGTTGATCTGAAAATGAGTGCAACTGTTGTGGACGAAGGTAATGAAGTTACAATACTTGTTACTGCAAAGGATAATGTGGATGTTGATAAGATCATAGCAAAGATTGAAGGAGACTCAGTAAAATTAGATGAATCGGGAATTGGTAAAATTTTGGCAGAAAAGCCCGGGCTTTATAATGTTGAGGCAAAGGCTATTGACACTAGTGGTAATGAAGGTGTGGTTGCTAAACAATTATTTGTAAAAGGAACTAATGACAATAAGGCACCTGATGCTAAGATAGAAAGCCCTTCAGCGAGCTCAAAAATAACCGAACCTGTTGATATAATTGGAACTGCATTTGATGATAATATCGTCAAATACATTTTGGAATATTCAGAGTCTGGAAAGAATAACTATATTTCTTTCGCCGAAGGTTCTGTTAATGTAAATAATGATTTTTTAGGAAGACTAGATCCTACAATAATGAGAAACGGACAATATAATATAAGACTGTCTGTTTACGATGCAGGGGGAACTATTTCTGAGTATACTGTTTCATATATACTTGAAGGAGAATTGAAAGTAGGAAACTTTTCATTAAATTTTGAAGATATGCAGGTGCCAATGGCCGGATTACCTATATCAATACTTCGTACATACGACAGCCGCAATAAAACTGCAGGTGATTTTGGTATCGGATGGACCATGGCACTTAGGGATATCACTATAGCAGAGAATTTTGCGCCGGAAAAATATTGGACTCAAAACTCTAGTGGTGGATTTTTGACAACATATACAATTGACGAGGATAAAGAGCATTTGATTACCGTGACTTATCCTGATGGAAATATTGATCAGTTTGGAATGGTACTGACCCCGGCTTCACAAAAACTTTATCCGATTAGGATGACAACAGTATCCTTTGTAGCTAAACCAGGAACTTTATCAAAACTTGAGGCATTAGATATTGACAATGATGTTTTTGTTCAGGAGGTTTTGTATTCAACCAGCGGATGTGAGTATAATCCTGATAGGTACAGACTGACCACAAACGATGGAACTGTTTTTATAATAAACCAGTCAACCGGAGTAGAGAGTATTACTGATGCAAACGGTAATTCTATTAAGTTTAACAAAAATGGAATAATACATTCTTCGGGAAAGAGTGTAACCTACGAGAGAGATAGTGAAGGAAGAATAATAAGCATTACGGATCCATATGGCAGGAGCATGAGTTATAAATATGACTATTATGGTGATTTGGTAAGTGTAACAGACCAGGGTGGTTATGTAACAAGATATACATACAATTCCAGTCATGGACTTATTGACATTTTTGATCCTAGAGGAGTAAAGGTAGTCCGTAATGAGTATGATGATGATGGCAGGCTTACTGTGCATATTGATGCAGAGGGGAACAGAATTGAATACTCAAGGGATATTGGAGCAAAACAGGAAACAGTAAAAGACAGACTTGGCAATATAACAGTAATCTCTTATGACAGTAACGGTAATGTTTTATCCCAGACTGATGCATTAGGGTATACAAAGCAGTACTCTTATGATTCTGAAGGCAGAATACTGACTGAAACTAATCCGTTAGGATATACAACCACATATACGTATGATTCGACAAACAATGTGACAAGTATTACGGATCATTTGGGAAACAAAAAAGAATTCGTATATAATGAAAAGGGTAAACTGGTTAAAGAAATTGATGCTAACGGAAGTGCAACTGAAAGTAAATATGATGCAAAAGGAAATTTGACACAAAAGATAGACGCAGCAGGTAATGTAACAGAGTTTGAGTATGATTTGACGGGAAATGTTACTAAGACTGAGAACTCTCAAGGTAATTCGATAACATTTACGTATGATTCTGATGGTAGAATACTGGCTCAGACAGAAAGCAGCGGAAAATCGACAAGGTATAAGTATGATGCTATCGGGAATTGCATTGAGGAAAGTTTATGTATTAAAGTTCCAGAGGGTGAGGAAATAAGCACAACCTATTATGAGTATGACAGCATGGGGCGTGTGATTAAAACAACAGATGCTAGCGGCCTTTCTACTCAGGTGGAATATAATTCTATAGGTAAAGAGGCATCGTTTATTGATCAGCTTGGCAGAAGAAGAGAGTATTATTATGATTCTTTTGGAAATGTTGAAAAGATAGAGTATTATGATGGCTCTACAGAAGAGTATGAGTATGACAAAGAAGGAAGAAAAATTTCAGCTGTTGGTAGAGATGGAAATATTGTAAAATATACATATGACAAAATCGGAAGACTGGTAAAAACAGCTTTTGTCGACGGAAGTTATAGAACAAATAAATATGATGCAGCAGGGAACATTGTCGAAAAGGTTGATGAAAACGGAAATGTTACAAGTTATGAATATGACGAGCTTGGAAGAAACACAACGATAACAGATGCTTTAGGTAATGTGACCACATATAAATATGATGTAAACGCCAATGTTACAGAGATGAAGGATGCAAATGGTAACCTGACAAAATATGAGTATAACAAAAACGGGCAGCTTACTAGGACAATCTATCCTGATGGCAAAGCTATGAGTGTTGAATACGATAAAAGGGGATATAAAGCATCTGAAACAGATAGGGCCGGAAAGGTAACAAAATTTGAGTATGACAACACCGGCAAACTTACAAAGGTTATTGATGCTGGCGGAGGTACCACAGAATATGTTTATGATTCTAACGGAAATACTGTTTCGCAAACAGATGCAAACGGAAATACTACTAAGTTTGAATACGATAAGCTTGGAAGGCTGTCAAAGAAGATTCTGCCTCTTGGCATGTTTGAAACATATACGTATGATGCATTTGGAAATATAGCAGGTACTACGGATTACAACGGTAGCAAGCTTGCATATGAGTATGACGGAGAGGGTAAGCTGCTTAAGAAAACATATGAAGATGCTTCAGTTGAGGAGTTTACTTATACATTAGGAGGCATGAGAAAGACTGCAATTGATAAAAATGGAAATACATCATATTCATATGATGTATTGGGAAGATTGTCAGAAGAGAAGCAGCCGGATGGCACAATCATATCATATACTTATGATAATGCTGATAACAGAACCAGCATGACAGCGCCATCAGGGAAAACAACTTATTCATATGATAAACTGAACAGACTTTCCACTGTGGTTGACCCTGATGGAGGGGTAACAGTATATGGGTATGATAAGGTTGGAAACAGAACATCGGTTACTTATCCTAATGGAACCAAAACAGAGTATAAGTATGATGAATTGAACTGCCTTGTCGAGATGACAAATTCTAAAGGCGATGGAGAAATAATATCGAGTTATAAATATACTTTAGGATTAGCAGGCAACAGAACTAAAATAGAAGAAAATACAGGCAGAACAGTAGAATATGAGTATGATGATACTTATAAGCTTATTAAAGAAGTAATAAACCATCCAGTAAACGGGAGGAGTGAAATCAGCTATACCTATGACAAGGTTGGGAACAGGCTGACTAAAACTACAGACGGTTATACATTAAGCTATACATATGACAAAAACAACAGGCTCATAAGCGAGGGGGAAAATATATATACTTATGACAATAATGGAAATACCCTCTCAATCACAGGTCCTGATGGCAAAAAAGAGTACTTCTATGAAAATAACAAACTGGTAAAGGCAGTTACTGCTACTGCGTCAGAGACATCTACAATAGAGTTTATGTATGATGTTGACGGAATAAGAGTTGGAAAATCCTATGATGGTAAGAACTTTAATAGATATATCGTAGACAAAAACAGAGATTATGCACAGGTATTAGAGGAAAGAGACAGTGACGGAAATATCATTGTAAGCTATGTATATGGAGACGACCTTATAAGCCAGAAGAGATCAGATGCAGTCAGCTATTATCACTATGATGGGCTGGGAAGTACAAGAGCATTGACTGACGAAAAGGGAAATGTTACAGATACATATAACTATGATGCCTTCGGGATATTGCTTGAAAGAACCGGAGACACAATAAATGAATTCCTTTATACAGGAGAGCAGTATGACCCTAATCTTGGTTTCTACTATCTGAGAGCAAGATACATGGATCCTTCAACAGGAAGATTTATAAGCATGGACAGTTTTTCGGGTATTATACAAGATCCAATAAGCTTGCATAAGTACCTATATGCACATGCAAATCCTGTCAGCAATACTGACCCGTCAGGACAGTTCATATTTGGTGGATTGATTAGCGGATTAATGGGTTCGTTACAGGGTATGTGGGCAAGAACTGCGGATGCGAGAGCTAAAATTGCAACCTTCTGGAAACTGAATGAAACCCTTGAGAAGGTTAAGCTTACAATGAATGTAACGGCTGTAGTATTAGGCTTTTTATGCCCAGCGGTGTCTAGAGATTCAGTTGCATACAAATTTGAACTTACTGATTGTGATATTACAATAGAATATAGGTATGGAAAATCTGCCCTAAAGGAGGAGTATGGTCCTGACCAAATTAGAATAGGAGTTAAAGATAAGGAATCTGGAGTAGCTACTAGATTTGATTTGGTTGTTAAGAATGGTGTTCTTTGCTTAGATGGAGTTTCGTACCAATTCCCGGCAATACCAATATATAAGAAAACCAAAGGTCCTTTTACACTGAAGACTGAGGCGGTTGTTGAAACAAAAAATATGCTGAATGTATCTAAACCAGGATTAACAATAGGAATTAACTTCAAGCTTGAAACAAAAATTGGTTTAGGTTTTACTGCAAGATCTCCAAGATTTAACATTGTCACAATGAGTTTTGAGTGATGCTTCATACTTCCCAAACAGTTTGACTTGAGTTAAACTGTTTGGGAAGAGAAATTAAAGGAGGGGTAAAATTGCAACAAGGTAAGAAGCTACAATATGTTATCCTGCTTTTATTGTCATTATTTATACTGTTTACTGGAGCTAAAGACATATGGAACAAGGTGCAGATCAGAATGAACGGAGTAACGACAACAGGGGAGGTAATTGAATCTATATCTGATAATTCCTCAGACTCGAGTGAATCAACCATTCAATTTACTGATGAAAATGGACAGGTTCATAAATTTAAGACAAATGCGGGATATTCATTAGGTAAAAAGATTGAAGTCATGTATAAGAAGGATGACCCTTCAAAGGCATACACATTGGATTTTATAGGAAGATGGCTCTGGACTACATTTGTATTAATACTGGGGCTGGTGTTGTTTTTTACAAGCATTGCAGGATTGCAGGGAGATAAGGCCATTTCAAAAAATAACCTATACAATAATTAAGTCACAAAGCCCATCAAATCAGATTTTTTGAAATGGCGATTGACCAGTTATTTTTTTGGAATCACCTAACGTAAAATAACAAATAACTTTTCTCTGGGGAACAGGCAATATAGTATTTATAGCATATTATACAATTCAGCATAAAAGGTTTGTTTATTTAACAAACCTTTTATGCTGAAAGTATTATAGCGTAAGCGTTACAAAAGACACCTTTTGAGAAGATATTGTTCCGCTGTTTGCCGTAGCGGAATTTACTACTTTGATTGCAGCTTCCGCAGCGGTATGACACTAAGTATATTTACAAGATTGGGTATTCGCTTTATCTATTCCACTATTTTATAGTATATCTTTGCAGTCAACACATAAACCAGTCCATAAATAGCTACAAATACAAGCAAAGTAACTATCGTACACCAGAAGAAGAGGGGAACATTTGTAAGGTTCATTAGTGCAAGAAGCTTGGTGATCATTTTGAAGGATGCTGCAATATGAACGGCTGCTGCTATAATAGGAAGAAAGAAAACTTTAAGTACTTGTGAACGGACAGTAGCTTTGATTTCATCATGGCTCATACCTACCTTCTGCATGATTTGGAAGCGCTCTTTGTCATCATAACCTTCGGATATTTGTTTGTAGTATATAATTAGTGCTGTTGCCATCATGAATAATGTACCTAAAAACAATCCTAGAAATAAAAAACCTCCGTAAAGTGTGTAGAATTGGTTTGCTCGCATTTGCCTAGACTGCATATAGTTGACATAGCGAGAACCGATACTGCCATCATCTAAGGTGTATTCAACCTTATCTCTAGTTGCATTATCTACGGCTTGAGCACAGGCAATTTTTTTATCATCTGTACCGTCGAGGTCAAGAGATATTTCATACTTAAGCTGGCTTGCATATTCACCATAGGCCTCAAGTTGTTTGTTCATTATCTGTGACAGTAATGTTTCGCTGCTTAATACAATAAAATGGGCATTAGCTAAAAAAACAGCATAGTCACTCGTCATAGGGAAGCTTTCAAAACGCCCTTTAACAGTATAGGTTTTATCAAAAAGAGTAAATATGTCGTCAACTTGACGCTTGTTACTGCAGATAAGAACATCATTCCCTGAAATATTAGCTGTTTTTCCTGTAAGATGAGTATATTCTTCTGCTGTAATAAAGGTTAAGACTTCTGAGTTTCCATACTCATTTTGAATATTACTGCTAAATTGACCGTTATCATAGGACATTGTAAAGGTTAAGTATTCGTATTCATCTAATTTTTTTACCGTTCTTCCTTGAGAAGATACTGTATCAAGTACAGATTGCAGGAGTTTGTTTCGCTCGCTGTTTTTATCCTCAAAGGGCTTACGGACGGTAATATCATAAGGATATCTGTTGTTAAGAGCATCTTCAGCTCCAATATACAAGGACACAGTACCGGTTACCATTATTAGAACCATAGTGGATAAAATGCATATATTGGCAAGACCTGTTGCATTTTGCTTCATGCGGTAAATCATTCCCGAAACCGACGTAAAATGCTTTGTTTTATAATAGTAATTCTTATTCCTACGCAGCAGTTTCAAAAGTGCAATACTTCCTGCGTTAAATAGAAAATAAGTGCCGATTATTACGAGAATCACTGCTACAAAGAAAAGCATTATGGCATCTAGAGGGGATTCGGTTGTAATAGCGATATAGTAACCGATTCCAAGGCATATCATACTTAAAATGGCCATAACCAGTTTGGTTTTTGGCTCTTTTTCTCCTTCGTTTCCACCTTTAAGAAGCTCAATTGGCTTTGCAAGTTTTATTTGCAAGAGGTTTGACAAAAGAATGAGTAAAAAAATTATTGCGAACAGGCATAGGGATAATTTAATTCCGTATACCGATATAGAAAAGCCAAAGGGTATATTAAAGCTCAGAAATTTTGCATAGATCAAGAGAATGAGCTTTGATAAAAGGATTCCGAGAAGTAGGCCTATAATGATAGAAACAACACCGGTCATTATAGTTTCATAAAATAGAATTTTTGCAATATGCCGTTTTTCCATACCGAGGATATTGTAAAGGCCAAGCTCTTTTTTTCGGCGTTTTATCAAAAAACTGTTTGTGTAAAATAAAAATATAGCAGCAAATATTCCTATTACAACAGTGCCTAATCCCATTATTTGTCCGAGAGCCTCGGTACCGGGCATATTATTAATACCTTCGTTGGATTTAATAAAGCACATAATATAAAACATTGCTATTGTGCCTATACACGTCAGAATATAAGGGAAATAGAATTTTCCATTCTTTTTTATGGTAGTTACAGCAAGTCTAGGGTAAAACAGCTTACTCATGACCATCACCTCTTGTACCTTTTGTTGCAAGTATAGTGAGAGTATCGGATATCTTGGCAAACATTTCCTCTTTGCTCATATTTGCACGATAAATCTGATGGAATACTTCACCATCCTTAATGAAGAGAACCCGTTTTGCATGACTTGCCGCCTTAACACTATGGGTAACCATGAGGATAGTTTGACCATCATTGTTGATTTCGCCAAACAGGCGAAGCAATCCATCGGTGGCATGAGAATCAAGGGCACCGGTTGGCTCGTCTGCTAAAATCAGATGTGGATTTGTAATTAGAGCACGAGCAACAGCAGCTCTCTGTTTTTGGCCCCCGGATACTTCATATGGATATTTAAAAAGTATATCAGTTATGGCAAGTTTTGATGCTATGGGTTTTAAACGGTCATTCATCTCATTGTAGGATTTACCGGATAAAACAAGGGGCAGAAATATATTATCCTGCAATGAAAAGGTGTCAAGCAGGTTAAAATCCTGAAAGACAAAGCCTAAATTATTACGTCGGAATGAGGAGATTTCCTTTTCCTTTATCGAAACTATACTCCTACCGTTTAACAAAACCTCACCGCTGGTAGGTTTGTCAAGGGAAGCTATAATATTTAGCAATGTAGTTTTGCCGGAACCGGATTCTCCCATGATTGCAACATATTCACCCTTTTCAACTGAAAAGGAAACGTTGGTAAGTGCTTGAACATGATTATCCCCAAAGCGGGAGGAATATATCTTTTTTACATTATTGACACTTAAGATTTCCATTTTTTTTAACCTCCTTAGGTCAATTTAATTTCTTTTCTCATGTTCATTGTAGCAAGACAAGGAATTGTAAATCCATTTATTTGGCTTACATTTCAATATAGTAGCTTACATTATTGTAAGGTTTGCAAATATAGAATTGATATTCATGAATTAAATATTCACTCAACAGTAAGATTTACTTTATCTAGTCCAATCTTAACTTGAGTACCTTTTCCAACTTCAGATTCAATAGTGATAGTGTGCGACAGTTTTGATAGAATACGCCGGCAGAGGTATAAACCTATTCCTGTAGATTTTTTATCTGCTCTGCCATTATACCCTGTAAAACCTTTTTCAAACACACGGGGTATATCTTCCGACTGAATACCTATTCCGGTATCTTCTATAATAAGCGTTTTATTTTTAGATGAATCCATATAAATGGATATTTTGCCTTGGTGAGTATATTTAAGTGAGTTGGATAGAACCTGCTCAATTACAAATACAAGCCACTTTTCATCCGTCAGAACAATACAGTCTATAGAAGATAAATCAAGACAGATTTTCTTTCGTATAAAAAGCTTTGCATATTTACGAACAGCTTGTCTGACAATATCGTCAAGTTTATAATTCTTTATAATAAAGTCGGTTGATGAACTATCAAGTCGCAGATACTGTAGAACCATGTCTACATACTGTTCAATTTTAAAAAGTTCGGCAGAGAGCTCGAAACTTTCAGCACTTTCTGTTAATTGAAGCAATAACCTCATAGCAGCAATCGGGGTTTTTATCTGATGTGCCCAGAGAGTATAATAATCTATCATATCTCTCCATATGGTGTCTGCTTTTGATTCAATACTGATTTTGTCTATATGAACTTTTTTAATTAAGTTTTGATAATCATATTCCAACACATCATCAGAAACCGGAAGTGTATCAATTGATATACTTATACTGTCCATTAGTTTTCCGAGAAGGGCGTGCTTTTTATAATAACTCCAAAAATCAAAGGCTATAAATGTTATTCCAATTGATAAACATAACAAAGTTGAGTATATAACTGGTTCTAAAGGCAGATCATAAAGAAAGAAAACAACTGAAAAGAATATTATAAATAGACAGAACAACAGTATATATTTTCGTTTGTTTTTTAAATAAGCAAAGAAGAATGTCATATCATTACACCATATATCCTATACCTTTTTTTGTTATTATATAGTCATTAAGGCCTACATCATCGAGCTTTTTTCGAAGACGCGTTACATTGACGGTAAGTGTATTGTCATCGATGAAACTGTCGGTTTCCCATAGTCTTGCCATAATTGTATCACGGGAGACCACTCTGTTTTTGTTTTCAATGAGGACTTGAAGGATTTTGTATTCATTTTTTGTAAGCTCTATCTTTTGGTCAATATAGGAAAGTGTCGTATCACCTGTATTTAGGATTGCACCCTTATGTTCAAGCAAATTGGTTTGACCGGCAAAATCATAGGTGCGTCGGAGCATAGCCTGAACTTTTGCGGTTAGTACATTCAAATCAAAGGGCTTTGCAATAAAGTCATCTCCTCCCATATTTACAGCCATAACAATATTCATATTGTCGGAAGCTGAAGATATAAATATAATAGGCACTTTAGATAGTTTACGTATTTCGCTGCACCAGTGATAACCATTATAAAACGGCAAGGATATATCGAGCAGAACAAGCTGGGGTGCGAATGAGACAAAATCTTTTATTACATCACGAAAATCTGTGATGCACATAGCATTATAGCTCCAGGCTTCAATAGTATTCTTAATTGCGTTTGCAATTACCATATCGTCTTCAATAATTAATATCTTATACATGCTTATTTTCCTGACATTATTTTTTTATTAATATACCACAAATTGGTGGAGAACTCAAGAAAGATGATGGGATTTTATGAGGCTTCATTAATTGCGCCGTATAATACCTATATGGTATACTTTAAGCATATAACAAAACTTTAAAATGGAGGTTGAAATTTATTATGTCAGCAAAAAAGTTTATAAGTATTTTGATTATGACATTTCTGATATCCGGTAGTCTTAGTGTATTTGGACTATCCACCGAACTTGAAAATGATTTAAAAGATTCAGTGGTATTATTAGTAAATAGCAACATGGCATATGCGAATAACACTGCTACATATATTGATACGTCCAATACGGAGGTAAAAGCAATTGTTAAAAACGGAAGAACTCTTGTGCCGTTAAGGTTTATTTCCGAAAACTTTGGTGCCGAGGTAAGCTTTGAAAATGAAACTAAGACTGCGATAATAAATTTTAACAGTAGCAGTGTAAGACTTACCTCAAACGATAAAACGATGCTTATTGATGAAAAAAAAGTTTTAATGGATGAGCCGGCTCAAATAATAAACGATAGAATGCTTGTTCCCTTAAGAGCTTTAGCTGAAAATGCATTGGGCAAAGAGGTTTTCTATGACAATGGTTTGATAATCATAAGTAAAGCTAAGATGAACCTTGGTTCCAAAGAAACTGAGGAGCTTATTACGAAATTTAATGCATCGGAATCTCCTTCCAACTACCAGCTTTCAGAACCAGTGAAGGGTGATATGATTGCAGTAATGAAAACAAACCATGGGGACATAAAAATAAAGCTTTTTTATGAGGAAGCTCCACTTACAGTTGAAAATTTCGTAAAACTATCCCAGAATGGATACTATGATAATCTAATTTTCCATAGAGTTATCAATAATTTTATGATCCAAGGAGGAGACCCTCAAGGAAATGGCAGAGGTGGTGAAAGCATCTGGGGCAAGCCTTTTAAAGATGAAATAAGCAGCAAACTCCATAATATACGCGGTGCCCTATCAATGGCAAACAGCGGTCCTAATACCAACGGAAGTCAATTTTTCATAGTCCAGAACCCTGTTTTGGAGGATGAAACAAAAGAATACTGTAAATCAATCGGTATGGATCAACAGCTTATTGAGGTATATTCCAAAATTGGAGGTACTCCTTGGTTGGACGGCAGGCACACGGTTTTTGGACAAGTATATGAAGGCCTAGATGTAGTGGATAAGATAGCAGCTGTAAAGGTCGGAATTAATGATAAACCTATTGAGGATGTAAAAATTCTATCAGTTTATACTCACAAATTGGGAGATGAAAATGAGCCTATTGCCTTTGAAGATAGCTTAGATGAAAATCTAATTGATAGACAGAAAGCTCCTGAATTTGAGCTTGAAAATGCAGATGGAAAAAAGGTGAAATTGTCCGATCTAAAAGGTAAAGTAGTAGTGTTGAATTTCTGGGCTACATGGTGCCCACCGTGCAAAGCGGAAATGCCTGACTTTAATAAAGTAGCGGAAGAACTTTCAAAAAGTACCGATGCGACATTACAATGCATAAACATTGGCGAAGATAAGGATGTAGCGACTAAATTTCTAAAAGATAATGGTTATACTATGAATATTCTTTTGGATACTAAGTCGGAAGCTGCCCTTAAGTATGGCATATCAGCAATACCAACAACAATTGTTATTGATAAGGAAGGAAATATTGCAGATCAGATTGTCGGTGCAGCAAGTTACGAGAAGGTTATGGAAATGGTTAATAACCTTAAGTAAGGATAGGGTGGTGGAGCACAGAATGCGTAATTTTAAGTTTATTGTTATTATAGCTATGTTTTTTACAGTAACGGCAAGCGGGTGCCAAACAATTGACGGGCAAAGTTCCGAAAAAAATGTTTCTGGTAGTTTTGTACAGGATAATGAGTTAAAAAGCCCGACACTAAGTACTCCAGATGCTACAACTTCAGTAAATACAGCACAGCCAACGCCTATAGCAGAACTAGCACCTACAATACAGGCAACACAGTTAACACAGCCAACAGCCAGTAAACCGTTGGACAACTCCGATTTTGCTAGAAAAGACATAAAAACTACAGCGACTGTCAGTAACTCAACTAATATAATATCCAGCAAACCGGTAGATGTTACACCAAACACAACGACACTGATCGGGCCCGAAAAAACAAATATACAAACCCAACCTACGAGTACAGTAAAGATTGAAGCCATTACTCCAGCACCTACGGAGACGCCAGAAGGTTTTACTACTCCTATTGTGACGTGTGAGGGTGATGTTTGCAGGATAATAATAAATTAATTATTTTAAGCAATATTTATGTGAGTATAAATTGTGGATTTTACAAATAAAAAGACATTTCTTTTTGATTAATTTGTGGAGGTCAAATAGTGAGTAAAAATATATTGTTTGATTTTGATGGTACACTTGTAGAGTCTGAAAATATAATCGTTACCCTGTATAATGAATTGACTGAGGGAAAAGAACATTATAAAAAAGTTACAAAAGAAGATATTGAGAGTTTAAGAAATTATTCTCTCATTGAAAAGTGTAAAATTCTTGGGATCGCTGCCTATAAAATACCTAAAATGTATATTGCAGCAAAAAAAGCTTTTAGGCAGCACTTAAGTTCATTAGAGCTGAAAGATGGAGTAGAGGACATGCTATATGATCTTAAGAATAAGGACTTTAGGCTAGATATTCTTTCATCTAATGATGCAGATATTATAAGTGAATTTGTTAGGGGCAAAA
Source organism: Bacillota bacterium (assembly GCA_023421115.1). Lineage (GTDB taxonomy): Bacteria > Bacillota > Clostridia > Acetivibrionales > Acetivibrionaceae > Acetivibrio. Next base: position 13,163 of record JAEZUI010000123.1, read on the forward strand.
ATATAGGTGTATTTGATCATATATATTCATCCAACAACTTATTCGGTAAGCATCATGCGATAAAGAATTACTTAAAAAAGCATGATTTGCTACAAAATGATATATGGTATGTTGGGGATGAAGTTAGGGATATAGTGTCGTGTAAGAAAGCTGGTGTAAAAGTAATTGCTGTTGCATGGGGATACGACTCTGAACAAATACTCGCAGAAGAAAAACCCGATTGCCTTATAAGAAATCCGCATGAGATTTTTGATGTTTTAGGGGTACAATAATCTATATTTAGAGCAACGTCTAAAAAGGGAAATTATTAAAAGGTATGTCCTATGTCCAAACTTGGAGGGTATCTATGGGTATAAACAAGCGTCTGAACATAAAAAGATATCAGGAAATTATAACAGTTTTCGCTAAACACGGTTTTGGGTTAATAATTGACCAGCTTGGTATTTTTGATTACTTGAAAATGAGAAAACATAGTACAGATACAGAAAACTCCAATTCCAAGCGTTCGATTGGCGAAAGGCTCAGAATTTCTTTAGAAGAGCTAGGACCTACTTTTGTAAAAGTTGGTCAAATATTGAGTACAAGGGCTGATATTGTTCCTCAGGATATTGTTGGGGAGTTAAAAAAGCTTCAGAACTCAGTCCAACCTTTTGCGTTTACTGAAGTTAGGGCAGTAATAGAGAGCGAATTTGAGGGTGCTCTTGAGAAGGTCTATAAAGAATTTACCCAAGAACCTATAGCTTCAGCATCGATATCACAAGTACATAAGGCTGTATTGGGCAATGGTAGAAAAGTTGCAGTAAAAGTACAGAGACCTGGAATAGAGCGGGTTATAAGCCATGATTTGAGTATTCTTCATGATTTAGCTCATTTTGTTGATAATCACACAAAGTTTGGAAAAATATACGATTTCAGCAGTATGGTAAATGACTTTGAGCGGACATTAAAAAATGAATTGGATTTTACAAAGGAAGGCGATAATGCTGATACTTTCAGGGGGAATTTTGCTAAGGATGAGGGGATTAAAGTCCCGGAAGTAAACTGGAACTACACTTCTCGCCGTGTTCTGACTATGGAATTTATTGAGGGGATAGGTATAGATG
>JAEZUI010000177.1 GCA_023421115.1 Bacillota bacterium
ATTGGCAGATGAATTATGCTATCCGGAATTTTAGTTTATGCAGGTCATATGTACCTGCTTTTTTCTTTTTATTTTCCCTGCAATTTATCTTGTCCAAGTTACTGACAAATAGCCTGTCCGACAACATCTATGGCTTTGCACCTTTTTTTATTTACACCTTTTCCCTTTAAGGCTTTTTCTATTTCATCTTTTAAATTAACTAATTCATCAACCGACATATCTTGTACAGAATAATTGCTAATACACTTATTTGAGTCGTCTTCTCTTTCCTTTAATAGTTTATTTACTTTCTCCATAGTCCTATCAAGCTCACGCATATCTTCAACAGTTATATTTCTAAAATTAATTGCATCGACGCGCAATTTTTCTACTAATGCATTGAACTTCTTTGGAGGCATATCTAAATTACGTTCATTTATATATACTGGCTTATTATTGTTTCCATATGTACGGTAAAAAGCTTTGTATTCTTCGCTATATTCAAATCCACAATTTTTCAAATATAGTTTGTTTCCTTCTATACGTTCAATCTTTTTCATAGAAATTCTCCTTTAAAATATACCTAACAGTTTAATTATATACTATGTTAGGTATATTTTAAATAATTTTTATTAGTATCTATTTTTTAAATATCTTTGAAGAACTGAGCGGACATATAGTATCTTTATGTAATATATATAAAATATTTGTGATTACACTAAATATGGACAGAAAAGTTTAACAGTCTTGCATCCGTTTGGTGAACTGAGTTCACCAAATATAAGTTATACAAATTTACTTACATTTCACTAATTTATCTCACAATCAATTTTAACACCTTCTTTATAAACCTAATTACGATGATCTATGCTATCATTTGAAGCATGCTTAGTAGTATATTTAAATAAAGAAACTCTTTGCTAACATCAAAATCAATACAATTTTTTTGCAGAAATAATTCTATATTCCAATTCTCATAATTAAATTCAATCTCCATCAATTTAACCTTTAATTTAATATAATCACAGTCAATTTAAGGTGTCAATAATAAATGGCCAACATTAAATTAATGTTAATTCTAACTTATTTGATATTATGTTTTTCATAAAAATCTTTAATATATATTTCGAAATCTTCCTTTAATTCTAGAGGTATAGTATATTTTAATTCAATAGCTTTGTTTTCTTCTCTACCTAGCATAATTTCTTCTATTTCATCATTCGACATATCTTTTTGTATTTTGAAAATAATCTGATTATTTATATAATCCTTAAAATTATCATATATCCATTTTTGCGTCAAAGGATCAAAACTTGAAAGCTTGACTCCAGCCTTTATACTTAATCTATTTTCAGAAACCATATTTTGAATCTCATCAATAAGGTAATTTAATTTATAATAATTCAAAACATGGCGCCCTGAAATATTATACTGTTCAGCTATTATATCATAGTTTCTTATGCCTTGTCCTTCACCGTCTTTAACCTTTTGTTTTCTGCCTATGGATGTATATTTACGATATATTGATTGAGCTTTTTCTATAGTACTTAATTCTCTCTGTACCCAATTCGTATCTATTATAATCTCCTTTGCTTCATCTTCAGTTATCTCATTAAACTTCTTAATATAACAAAATAATTTGCTATATTTTTCATCATTTGTGCTACCATAAAGAATTTCGAATGCTCTTTTTCTGTTGTGCCCGGATAGTATCATATACGTACCATCATTCTGCTCCCATACAACAAGAGGATGTAGAAGTCCATTTTTCTCTATGCTATCAATTAACTCTTCCATCTTCTTTAAAGATAGTGGAGAGTAAAAATTCCATTCACTTGGCGCTTCTTTCAGCTTATCCAAATCTATTTTATAAATATCCATTCCAGTTGTCATATTGGTTAATATATCTGCCATATTTGAGGCAGAATTCATATTATATACAGAAGCAAACATATCTGAGACAGAATCATCCGAGGATTGGGATATTTTCGAAGTATTCTTTAGCATCTCTTAATCACTTCCTTTGCAAGTTCTCTATACTCTTTTGATATTCTACTATTTGTATCAAAGGTCATTACTGGTTTGTTTTCCCACTGAGCATTTTGAATTTTAACATCTATTTTAATAATAGTTTTGAAAATGAGGTCATTATATACAGCTCTTAATTGTTCTTCAGCCTGTTTAGTTATATTTTTATTTCTAATATCATATTTGTTTATTACTATACCAAGTATATCTAGCTTAGTATTAAATTTTTGAATACCTTTAATGAAATCTACAAGGGTTCCTATACCTTCGAGATCGAAAGAAGCAAGTTGAACAGGTATAAGTACATAATCTGAAGCGTTAACAACATTAAAATTCAATATTGATAGATTTGGGTTTGTATCGATGATTATATAATCATATAAACCAGCCTGAACAACAGGGGTTAAAATCTGTTTTACAATATTCTCTCTGTGCATTTTAGTAAACATTAGCATATCAAGGGTTCCCATTGATACATCAGCAACTATAAAGTCTATATTGTGATATTGTGTCTGTATTATGTAGTCATTTAATAGACTTTCTTCTTTTACAATAGCTTTACCAAAATGATTTTCTTGTTTAGGTAAACCAAAAGATGATGATAAATTTCTTTGTGCATCAGCATCTATTAGTAAGACTTTGTTTCCCAATTCTGCCATAGTATAACCAAGACTGCCACTAACACTTGTTTTTCCACAGCCACCTTTATTATTTACAACACTTATAACTTTTGTGTCTCTAAAATCTTCTTTATAAATCTCATTTAACTCAAATCCTATGACATCAGCTATTTTTTTAATGTTTTCTTTTTCAGTCATTGTTCTACCGGTTTCAATGGATTTTATGACATTTATATTTACTCCAGATAATTCTGACAATTCCTTTTGAGTCATATCCATTTCAATTCTTCTGCTTTTCATCTTCTCATATTCTAACTTAATAGGCATTTTAATCACTCCTAGTATAATAAATTCGTAACATAGTTACGTTGGTTTTATTAAATCAGAAGTTGAACACTCCGAATGAAGGACATAATTCTTTTGATAAATGTTCGGAATTCCTTCATCGCTCAACTTCCAATTTTGACACTTCAATACTTTAATGGCTTAATACTACACTTCTTAAAAACCATTAAAGAAATTTTTTTAAAATATGTGGCAACTCCCTTAGTCGGTATAGACTTTAGCCAGGTTGTTGTGTACAATCTCTCATGAATAGAGGATAAATGTATCACTCCTGGGAGGCCATTTGAGTGGTCTATACCCGTGAAAAAGCTAATTATTCCATTTAGTGAGGATTAATGATTTGACTGGTTGGGGATACCCGTGTCACATGCTAGGATGTTCACTCACCGAATAGAATGGATACTCTCATTCACTAATATCTTTAAAAGGAGCTATTGCACTAATGAATTTTTTTTTAAACTACATAAGTGTTGGTATAGATGTCGCTGCTGATTTTAGCTGGTTTTGCATCTTAACGCCTGATGTAAAGGAATTTAGAAAACCCTTCAAGGTAGAGCATGATAATGCTGCTTCCCTTAGGAATGCTGTTCTGACAATTAAAAAAGCAGAAGTCGGGTAAGTCAGGCCATTACTGGCCTTTCTCCCCTAAGAACCGTGCATGAAAGTTTCCCTTCACACGGCTCAAGCATTCATAAACTGTTTCAACTCTATGTAACAGCCAACTCAACAGGTGTTGGTATGAATCCATGAAATTTCTTGTGACATTCAGGATGTATTATTGATTTGTTATTAGTTGATTCTTCTGTATGCATTCGCCATCCTGTTTCTTTGGTTATACTTTCATTACAAACAGGGCATTTTCCTCTTTGTTTGTTCCATAGTTTTATTAGTTTCTTTCGGCCACCCATACTTTCAAACAACCGATACCCTTCTCGTTCTTCGAAGTAGTGTTCCCACTCTTTGTCATAGGGATTTGCATCACCTCTTATTTTCTGATGCCTTAGTATTTTTGTATCGGATGCATGTTTTAAGCATAGTAATTCTTTTTTCGTTTTTACTGCAAACACCCATTGCCTTGTTTCTACAATATGAAAGTATCTTTCCTTAATCCACTTTTTAGACTTACTTTTGTGTCTTCTACGTGCCCAACGCCATATATGTTTAAATATTTGATGGTCAACATAAGAATAAGCTTTCTTTGATACTTTGTGTCTGTGATAATTAGCCCATCCTTGTATTTTAGGATTAAGTATTTCAATTAGCTTTTCTTGCTCTACTGAAGAGTATTTATCTATCTCTTTGTATATGTTTTGCAAGAAAGCTTTTATGTTACTTTTTGACGGCTTTATCAAGAGCTTACCTTTATACTTTCTCACATTCTTACCGAGAAAATCAAATCCTTTATCAATATGCGTTATTAATGTTTTCTCGACTGATAATTCTAAACCTCTCTCTTTCATAAAAGAAACTATTACGGGCATTACTTCTTCCCTTAGTTGGGTTTCTGTATCTCCTGTAACAATAAAGTCATCTGCATAAGTTACAATGTTTACTTTTGGCCTTGTGTATACACCGTTTATTGTTTTCTTTTTGAATATGCTTTTGAGTTCTCTCTCAAGCCCATTTAGCGTCAATACTGCAAGACAAGGCGAGATAATTCCACCTTGAGGTGTTCCAGCTTTTGTGTCGTAAAATTCATCATTGAATATAATTCCGGCTTTTAACCATTGTATTAAAATCTTCTTGTCTATTGGAATGTTATTTATTAACCATTCATGACTTATATTATCGAAACATCCTTTAATATCTCCCTCAAGTATCCATTTTGCTGAACTCTTCATACTTAGTACAATAAATGCTTGTTCTATTGCGTCTGCTGTAGACCTTGCTTTTCGAAATCCATATACATTATTGTCACATATAGTCTCTGCTATGGGGTCTAGTGCCATTAAATACAATGCTTGCATTGCTCTGTCTTTAATTGTTGGTATCCCTAACGGCCTTTTCTTTGTACTATTCTTTTTGGGTATAAATACCCTTCGAAGTGATTCAGCATTGTATCCTCTGCGTATGAGACTTTTTGCTCCTTCTAGTTTCTCGTTTTCTTTTTCCCATATTGTTTGGTCAATTCCTGGTGTATGTTTGCCTTTATTACTTGTGACCTTTTTAACTGCTAAAAGTTTTGCACTGAATGAATGTGTTAGTAACCATTGTAGAGCTTTTACCCTACCATATTTCTCTGCCTGTTGAGCCTTTACGATACGTATTTGTAGTTTCCTGACAACTTCCTGACACTTGTCCCACACTATGTTTGACCATTGTATTCTGTTGCCGGTAGATGCACACGCCAAAGCGTTCATTTGCTTTTCTCCCTTCGAAAATTCTACAGATTATCTCGTAATTGAACACCTAGTGGAAGTCTGCACGCTCTCGCGTCAGGACATTTGTCCTTATCCATACCATTACAGTATGGCATTAGCTTTCTCCACTTTTCCCATACCCAGACCCCCTTCGGTTCACCTTACGGCTTCCTACCTTGTATACAAGGAGAGGTGTGGGCTTACTACGTTCCGTACAGATAACTTATCAGATGGGTTAGGTTCTGCCTCTCTACCGATAGCATTATATCCGTGTAATCCCAATGCTCAAAGGATTAGCTTGCTATGTACCATTTTGGTCAGAGCTTATCAGCACATTTAGCTCTTTTGAAGTAACGGTATTTATCAGCAATTTAGTTATCTTAACCATACCATCCACAACCTCGCTCCCAACCACCTTTGTGCTAGCAGTATCACTTTCTTCTCACGAAGATTGCTTATTCCCTTTCGGGAAAGGGCTACTTTGTCACAGCACCTTAGCACCCGAATGTTGCCATTCACGCACCTGCTGCTAGGTTACTGTTAACGGAATAACAGGTTTATTGATTAAACATTTATCTGCACGACTTCGTGTCGTAC
>JAEZUI010000184.1 GCA_023421115.1 Bacillota bacterium
GCAGATAAGATGTTAAAGAGTGCCACTTTTCCTGCTGTTATCAGTGCATATGAAAATGCAAAAGAAGTTGCTCATGATAAAGCTGAAGAAATCAGAAATAAATATAGGACTGAAAGAGAGTACGGAGAAGATAATGGGCACACAACATATGTAACAGAAAATGGAACGGTTTACAAAGATAGCCCTGCTTCTTACTATTATATAAAAAATTATTTAAGTAACTCGGCTTCTAAGGGGACGGGTAATAGTGACTCAGCATTAGAAAAGGCCATGCTTCTCACAGCTTCTTTTGAGGGAAGTGGGTATGTAAATGTAACTGGTAATTTTGACGGAGCTGGTCTTTCAATAGGGATATTCCAATGGAATATAGGTCAAGGAACATTACAACCGATGCTGAAGCAGTTCTTCGATAACAATCCTGATTTGGCAAAGCAGATATTTGGTAGTAATTATCAAAGCGTTGTGAATATGTTGGGCTCATCAAAGTCTGCACAAATGGATTGGGCAAGGTCAATTAACAATGGTAAGAAGCTACAGACAGAGTGGTACAATCAATTTACAGCTCTCTGTCAAACATCACAATTCCAGCAGATACAAAGAGGAGCGATGAGTGAATACACAAACCAAGCTTACAACATTGCTAATGCTTATGGTCTTAAGAGCGAAAGGGGCTTAGCTCTGGCTCTTGATATAGCTGTGCAGAATTGGGATGTTTCGGCTACTTCTAGAGCGAATATTAAGAATAGTATTAGTAATGGAGCAACTGAACAACAAGTTTTACAGCTTTTAGCCCAAGCTGCAGTTGATAAAGCAGACTCAGCATACAAAGCAGATGTTAGGTCAAGAAAGTTCACAATTGTTAATGGTACAGGAACAGTACATGGTGCCAACTACAATCTTGAAAAAGATTACGGAATAACTGATGCTACATTCAAATAATATAAGAAGGGTGAAAATGATGAAAAAAATATGTGGGATTCTTTTACTTACACTTACGCTTACTTTGTCGTTTAGTGCTTGTGATAAAACAGGGCAAGGTAACTCTATTGAACCGCCAAAAGCAAATGCTACAGTTGAACCAAAACCTAGTACTGACAATAAAAGTAGTACTTCAAATGCAAATACCCAGAGCCCTGCTCCAAAACCGACAGCGAATGTTGATAGCACAGATGATTTAAGTACTATCATTGGAACTTTAAATGAAGAACTAAAGGGTATAAACGATAAGAATCTTGCTCATGATGAAAGAGTTGGAATGACAATAAAATTTATAGAAAATCTCACGAAGCTTCTCCAAAATAAAGAGAGTACTAAATTAAGTGATGAGGATTTGCAAAAAGCACTAGACTACAGCATTGTTTCTAAAACGAAAATTCAGAACATTGATGGGAATAATGTAAGAATTGTAAGGTTTGATGGTTTGCCAGAGCTTTTTGGTACATTAGAAAGAAAATGGACACTTATTCAGTGGTGGAATGACAAAGAGATTCATTCACAAATCATAATTAACAAAGGAGCAGAGGTAGTAGAAGATTTTTTGGTTTCAAATACTAAGGGTTTACCAACAGTAACTTTAGCAGGATACCTTACAATGTATAAACCGTTTCCAGTGTTTTTGTCAACATGGCAACTGAAAGATAATAAATGGAGTAAAACAAATATGTTTAGCAAAAGCATTGCAAGCAATGATGGTTGGGAAATTAAGGTGTCAGAAAGCGAGTTAGTAGTTGAGAGTAAGAGTAAGGATGAAATTACGGTGGAAATCAATCAGCAAAAGAATGGTTTTGTAGTTTACAGTGAAGCAGACCAGCAAAAGAAAATTGAGTTCAAACTTGATGGTGAAGAAATTACAATGAAGTAAAACTGTCTAACTTGCTGCAAAACTCTAGCTGAACTGACTACAAAACTGCGGCAAACACTGGCTGAAATGCACGAACCAATCAGCCGTATGGCTTCCAGCCAAATCAGTAGTACCGTGTATACTGACTACAGAATAATTATTCTGTAGTCAGTATACACGGTACTACACCTAAAATAGCGTCAGTAGTGTCGAAATCGACAAGTGAATAGTAATAACATCATAGGTCAACGGGAGCATATCAAGAATCCCGTTGACCTATGATGTTATTATTTATTAAACTCCTTGCCTCAATAATTATGAAGAGTTAAGATGTAACCAAAGGCGGGGTGATACTGGTGATAGACATAGAGGAGGAATTAAAAAGAGTACAGATTAAATACATTCAGAAAGAACTGAAGCAGCTCCGGCTATACTATAATGACCTTACAGATTTAAAATTTCTTCAAATCCTTTGCAGTTATGAAGAAATGCTGGAATTGGCTACTACCACTGATGAAAGGCTCTTGCTGTATAAGAAAATGTATCAAGATAGTTTAGATTATCTTTTCAAAGAAGTTCAATACAGTCAAACCGATGCTGAAAATACTGATTACAGCAAGGAAAACGGTGAACTTCCATTTTGACATATCTACAGTTACAGTTCTAACGATGCATATATAGAAAAAGTTGGGCACATTGTGAGGGACATAGTTTAATAGTAAGGGGAGAGATATAGCAAAAATTCCTGAAAACGTTGAAAAATCAAGGAAGTTGGACAAAGGAACGTTGGTGGGAAAGAACATAGAAAGAGGAGGAGAGCAGCAATGAAGACCACTACAATAAGGAATTTGCTGACGATAGCAGTAACACAAGCCTTACAGCAAGAGCATCTTCTGAAATCAGAGCAGGACGAGTTAGTAGAGTACATAATGAATAATAGCACTCTTGCAGTATCCCCAAGTGATGAAATAGATTTACATGAGGGTAACTGCTTTGGTATAGGTGAAACAAATAAAGACAGAGAGCTACAAACCCCGAAATATTGTATATTCAGCTTTACAAGGTCAAGGGTAGTAGACTTTCATAGCAGTTGGGTACATGCGGTGACCATGACGCGTTCATGGAGATTGCTGAATATGCCGGATTTTCAAAGGATAGAGAATTATATCCGTAGCAGTTATGATGACAGTACATACATAGCGGTATTAGTGGACGCAGAGCCTTTGAATTTTACAGTATTAAAGGACGCCGACGCTGACAGGGACATATGGGTTCCGGTGTGTAACGAAATTCATTGGGAGAAGCCAATATTTAAGCTGAGTTATAGGCAGGACAGCGGGGTATATGAAGAAAAGTTTCATAGTAAAGGCGCACTTGAAAGCCGGATATTGCAGTTAGTAGCCGGGAATGCAGAGTGCGTAAGAGTTTTCAGTAGTATTGATGATAATAAACACCTTGGTTTCAGGGTAGCAGGAAATGTGTATCAGAGCGGCGGAAAGCCGGAAATAACAGATAGAACTGCATATATCTTATGGGATAATCCACACTATGAAGAAGATGACGATGGTTGGAATATTTCAGCGTAGGTAGTCGTCAAGACAAGCAGTACCAAGGATTAGAGAGTATACTAGCAGTTATAGGGGTATCAACGGGCACCATGCCGTAAAAAGTGTGGTGCCTTTATAATGCCCTTTTCAGGAAAGCTATGCCCTGTAAGTGGTTCTCCCTATTTTGGACATACCCACAAAAGATGGAAAATCAATGTTGCAAAAAAATTAAACTCCCAGAGCTGACGGGCATTACTGAGCCAAAATAGGTCGTGATTTTGGGTATGCCGAGTTGCAACTTTGAAGATAAAGTGGACAGAAGCAAAATTTAAGGCATGGGACTTTACTGATGCATATTTTTTATCTGGTACGCAGTTAATCATCCACATAATGGAAGTATATGAAGTATTCCTGTTGGCATTATAGGTTATCCTATTTTTTCATTCAGTCCTGCAATCCCGTATAACAGTAAATAATTCTCGAAAGGTATTAACCCACCCCGAACACTCTAAACCCGATAGAGAGCCATTTAGAGCGTGACAGTCATATCTTAAATCACTTTTTAAAGTATGTCACATAAGCGCAAATTTAACCCTCTTGTATCACCTATACAACAAGCTGTATTCATTGATTTGACAGTAAAATTCAACTCGGGTATCATAGATAGTATAGAAAGTTGACAAAAGTACGGTGTAAATAGTTTACATACAAAAGGGGTTTAGCAATGGGCAGTGAAAATAGCTTGAAAAATCAAATCATTGAATTATATTCCGATGCCTTAGATACCTATGACATACAAGAGAAAACAGGCGCCCGGCTTGAGTATATTTATTAAGTAATCAGTAAGTATCGAAAGGAACAGGGTATCAAACCCAAAGGTGAGATAAACAAAGCCAAAATCACAAAGCTGCTAAAATCCGGGCTTGCGGTGTCGGAGGTGGCAAAAAGGTTGTATATATCTCGTCAGTACGTACACAGGGTACAGCAATCATTACCGGAAGAGCCACAATTTATATTAGAGCCGTATATCCGATTGTTTCAAGGGGACTGTATGGATATCATAAAACAATTATTATCCGACCATATAGAAGTCGATGCCATTATCACAGACCCACCCTACAACATATCGAAGCATAGTAATTTTAATGCTATGGGTAGAGCAGGGCTTAATTTTGGAGATTGGGATTGGGATTTCAACAACTTCCAGTACTTTGAACCATTCTATACAATCTTAAAGCCCGGCGGCACCTGTATCGTTTTTAACGATTGGAAAAACCTTGGTGTTAGGCGAGATGGGCAGAAACAGTAGGCTTTGAAATTAAGGACTTCTTACGCTGGGAAAAGGCAAATCCGATGCCAAGAAACCCTACCCGACGCTATGTAACAGATGCTGAATTCGCAATTTCCCTTGTCAAACCGGGTAGACCTTGGACTTTCAACAAAGGTACAAAAGGGTATCGCAGACCTAAGTTCCGGTTTCCTCTAGAAAGTGGTTTACACCCAACGCAAAAAAGCGTAGGACTTATGGCAGAGTTAATTAAAATCCACACCAATGCTGGAAATGTAATATTAGATGCATTTATGGGAAGTGGCACAACAGGGGTAGCTGCTAAAGGACTGGGTAGAAGTTTCATTGGTATTGAACAGGATGCAAAAATGTTTGAGGTAGCAAAGAACCGTATAAATGCTTAAATATTTTACTAACGAAAATTAGGTGCATTGAAATTACAGCGCACCTAATTTTTTATGCCATCTACCGTTGTTCGCAGTATATGGACTGAAAAGTTAAAAAAGTGGGAGGGATAAAATGGGCTTAATATTGGCAGAAAGTAAAAAAATATTAGTCACGAATGATTATGAAAAAGTATTTTTAAGCTTTAAAAGCAGTAATAAAAAAGTATATATTGGCGATTTTTACGGAGACCCACAAGCTGCTGCAATATCTAAAGACGAAAGCTTTTGTGTAATGGTTGGGCGTGGATTAATCATCTACTTCTTACAAGAGCCTTTTGAAGAATTTAGTTATAATAAATCTACAAGACAATGGAAAGAGCTATTTAGAGAAGGTGGCAAAGAATGGTGGATTGAGGATGTTGAAGTTATAGATAATTCAACAATCATGTTTACCGTAGAAGAAGTAGATCCTGAAAAGGGTGGTAAATATAAGTTAAATGTGGAAAGAATCGAACTAATAAAATGTACATGATTTGTAAGCGTAAAATAATCCTCACCTGTTATTTTGGTGAGGATTATTTTATAATCTTATTAGGTACTGGTAATAGCATGCTAATATCATGTTGATCCTTGATATCTATATTCGGTAGCTGATTTTCATTTATTGCATCAGCATTTGCTGATTCATCAAAATCAACATCATAGTACATGAATATATGCTCGATGTCTTGCATTCTTTACAATACAGCAGGATAGCAAGCAAATGAGCTTGAGTTGTGTATTGAGGTTATGATATAGTATGAGGAGACATACATAAAGTGGGGCGCCAGTAAAAATATGAACTTTGTGGCTTGTTGTATGTTGACTTATTTTATACATTTTTATAAGATTAATTTAAGGTTGTATTGTGCAGAAAATTACAAAATTGTCTGGTTTGAAAGGGGGCATATTTATAAACAGAAGTATTTATTTTAATTCTATTGAGGAAAAGATAGAATTGCTAGCATTACGTATTGAAAAACGCGGAAAAATAAATCTCTTAGATTTAAACATATATTCTGAAACATTTTTTGCTGATTTATTGAATATGCTTTTTGATTATCAGTTAGTAAATCTAAATATTATTAAACAAAATGTTGAGGGGATTGATTTAGTCGACGAAAAAAATAGGGTTATTGCACAAGTTTCTTCAACATGTACAAAACAAAAAGTTGAAGCTTCGCTAAAGAAAAAAATCTTTGATGATTATAAAGGATTTCGATTTAAATTTATTTCGATTTCGAAGAATGCTGAGAAATTACGGGAATTAGAGTTTAGCAATCCATATGGTGCTTTATTTTCACCAGAAGATGATATTATTGACACAAGTACTATTATAAATATAATTTTAAATATGTCAATTGATAAGCAAAAACAAGTTTATGAATTTATAAGAAAAGAACTTGTAAACGAAATTGATATAGTAAAAGTAGATAGTAATTTAGCAACTATACTTAACATACTTGCAAGCGAAAATTTAGCCCTTAGTATAGAATCTCCTGAAATAAATGTTTTTGAAATAGGTAAAAAAATTGAATTTAATGATTTAGAGACTGTTAAAGATACAATTGATGAATATAAGGTGTATTATCATAAATTAGATGAAAAATATGCGGAATTTGATAGGCAAGGAGCAAATAAAAGTTTATCTGTTTTCCGTGTGATAAAAAGTCAGTATACAAAATTTTTACTTGAAAGTAAGAACTCACATGAACTGTTTTTTGCAATAATTGATGGTGTAATAGGAATAATAATGAAAAGCAAAAATTATATAGAAATCCCTTATGAAGAATTAGAAATGTGTGTGCATATATTGGTTGTAGACGCATTCGTGAGATGTAAAATCTTTAAGAATCCGGAGGGTTATAACCATGTTGTTACCAGATAATATACATCCAGAACTTAGCGTTTATTACAATGGTTCAATAGTGCTGGGAGAATTAAAATTAAAAGCAAAACAACCTATTTTTGATTTATATCAAGCATCAAAAAAAATAAATGATATGTCTTTCCCAACTTTTATTCTATGCTTAGATTGGTTGTATCTTATTGATTTGGCAAAAATAGATGAGAATGGGTGGGTGGAGTTATGTTCATAAAAAAATTGACAATGACAAGTCCTAATAAGGGTATAATAAGGGATTTAGAGTTTAAATCGGGCTTGAATTTAATAATAGATAATACTCCAACGACTGATTCACAATTAACTGGTAATAATGTTGGGAAAACTACAGTTTTGAAGTTAGTTGATTTTTGTTTAGGTGGAGCGCCTTCTATTATTTATACAGACACTGAAAACAAGAAAGAAGTTTATGACTTGGTAAAGGACTACTTAATTGATGAAAAAGTTTTAATTACACTAATCTTAGTAGAAGATTTAAGTATTCCTAATTCAAAAGAAATTGTAATTCAACGTAATTTTTTGGGTAGAAAACACGCTGTTAGAAAAATCAATGGCAAAGATATTCTTGAAAAAGAGTTTGAGGAAGAACTGTTTAAATTATTAATACCAAATCAAAGATCTGAGAAACCAACATTTAGACAGATTATTTCACATAACATTAGATATAAAGATGAAAGTATTAATAAAACATTAAAAACATTGGATAGATATACGTCGGATGTTGAATATGAAACACTATATCTGTTTTTATTGGGATGTACATTTGATGATGGAGCAAAAAAACAAGCTTTGCTTACAAAAATTAAACAAGAAGAAACGTTTAGAGACCGCTTAGAAAAGAAGCAAACTAAAACTGCTTACGAAATTGCATTATCAATAATTGAAGATGAAATATCAACTTTAAATGAGAAAAAGTCTAAATTTAACCTAAATGAGAATTTTGAAGGTGATTTAGAGGAACTTAATTCCATTAAATATAAAATCAACAAAACAAGTTCTTTGATAAGCAAAATGAATATTCGTAAAAACCTTATTGAAGAAGCAATAAAAGAATTGGAGCAAAATGTCTCGAACGTTAACTTAAAACAATTAGAAACTTTGTATTCAGAAGCTAAAATTAATGTAAAAGGTATACAGAAAACGTTTACTGACTTAGTTGCCTATCATAATAATATGTTAGTTGAAAAAGCAAAGTTTATTGCGTCAGATTTATCGACTATAGTTGATAGGATAAAAAAGGAAGAAAAAACGCTGTATGCTTTATTAAAGGAAGAAAAGGAAGTATCCGCAAAGATTGCTAAAGGAGATTCTTTTGAAGAATTAGAGAAAATAATTGTTGAGCTAAATGAAAAATATCGTACTAAAGGTGAATACGAAAGTATTATTTCGCAATTAGATGAGGTCGAAGATAATATTAAAGATATAAATAGTGAAATTAAAATAATTGATGATCACCTATTTTCCGATGATTTTGAAGAAATATTGAAAATGCAAATCAAGAAATTTAATAAGCATTTTTCTGCTATATCTCAAGAATTATATGGAGAAAAATATGCTTTAAAATACGACCCAACAATAAACAAAAATAGCCATCAAGTCTATAAATTTAGTGCTTTTAATGCTAATATGAGTTCGGGAAAAAAACAAGGAGAAATTTTATGTTTTGATTTAGCATATATACTTTTTGCTGATGAAGAAAACATTCCTTGTCTACATTTCCTACTTAATGATAAAAAAGAATTGATGCATGACAATCAGTTGATTAAAGTTGCAGAGTTTGTTCAAAACAAACATATACAATTGGTTATATCTATATTGAAAGATAAACTTCCACAAGGTATTATAGAAAAGGCTCATATTGCAATTGAACTTTCTCAAGAAAGTAAGCTTTTTAGAATTGATATATAGACTCTGATATGCCAGTTCGATTAGGATGGATATTAGATGGGAGTGGAAAAGCTGAACCATATAATATAACTGATGGTTCATGGAGGTAAATATGAAAAAAAGAAATTATTACAAATTATTAATAGTAGCCTTCATTATTGGAACAATACTCTTTGGATGCAGTAAATATATTAATATAAGTTATAAAGATAAAAGCCCTGTTAGTTTAAAGGAAAAAGAACAAGATAAAAATACTAATTTAAAAACTTCTTCTGATAAATCTAATAATGAGATATTAGATTTATTGAGTAGTATTAAATATAATTTTAATCAGTCTGGAGATGAGAAATATCCAGAGAATATTAGAAAGGATAAGTATAGAAAATTCATTGATGGATTTAATAAATTTTTACTAACCAGAGAAAGTATAAGATGGGGTCAGAAAGAAGTAACAGAGATATTAGGTAATGAAGTGAAATATATAACTAAAGACATGGATTTACAAGAATACAATGTTAGAATTATAACTTTTTATGGTTCAACTAGTATTGTAAGTAGGAGTAATGAAGCATGGACCTTTGTACAATGGTGGAATGATAGTTTTGTGTATACTCAGATGCTGTTTGAAGGTAATAGTACTAGAATTAATGATTTTTGCTTAAATTCTACGAATAGTAACATAATAATGTTAATGATAGGTACAGCAGGTAAAAATCCTACTGCTTTATGTAGAATTTTAAGAGATGAAAAATGGAGTGAATTTGACGCATTTAATGAAAAAAAAATTGTTGAAAGAAACGGATGGGAATATTACATTTCTAGTAGCGAAATTGTAATAGCAAAAAGAAAAAAGAATGACCCACAAAAATGGATAATACCATCTGTAAAAATTAACCAAGATAGTAATGGGTTTTTTATTACGTCTATTGAAGAAAACCTAAAAGAGGATTTCATCTTAATGGAAGGTAAGTTATTAAACACTTATTAAGCACTTATAAATGTCCCTTGTGACAGGCGACGGTTCCTTGAATTATAAGTTATCTGGGTGACAGGTGCAGTGTTTCAGTCATTAGGAGTAACGCCGGGATTTATCCCGGTGTTACTCTGTACTTTTATCCCCAAATAAAGAGGATGTAATAAGTTTTAGTTCAATCGTAAGAGATGTTACAAAAGTATAATATCGTTTATGGCAACAGTAGCGCATGAGGCCGGGATGGGGAATTATAAATATGCGTATTCAAGCTGGAGCATCTGGTCCTTATAGAGGAGCTGGAGCTATACAGTTAACAAATAAAGAAGGATATGAAGCATTTGATAAATACTTAACTAAAAATCTAAAAGGATACAATGGAGAAATCATGAAGAGCAATGAACCATATAAAGTCGTAGCAGAAAAATATACATGGACGTCTGCAGCATGGGTGTGGGCAGAATTTAAAGGTAATAAAGCAAGGGTAGATTGATATATGGAGTCTGGATATAAACTATATGACTCGTTTATAGTTACATCGGCGTTTATTCAGGGAATGAGAGGAAACAATGATGACTATAAAAAAATAGCTGCTGGACAATACAATCCAATTAACTATTCAGCTGTTTATTCTGGCAAATATGGTACCCAGAACACATATGATGTAGTCAACATTCAAGTAATCAATGGAGGTACTGTCGTGTCATCAAACAATTGGAATGATAGAAAGGCAAA
>JAEZUI010000011.1 GCA_023421115.1 Bacillota bacterium
GCTTTAGATCAACAGTAAGTAAACGGTGAACGGAATATAATTCATCTTCTGGTTCAATTCCCTTTATCCGCTTTAAAAAATCCACATAAAGTTCTTTTGCATTTTCGAATGCGACCGTTACGGGATCCGATTCGTTAAAAGGTTTGTTTGAAAACGCTATGTCATGATTGCCGGGAACAATGCAATAATCTGCACCTGAGAGAGCGAAAAAGGAATTCATATCACGACAAAATTCTTCAGCCATAATAAATTCCTTTTCAGTGGAAGAAAAGGTTAAATCTCCAGATACAATTATTGATGAAATTGATAAAGAGTCCATCTTGTTTATTTCATTTTGTAACCGAATACTTAATCTATTTGTGTCACCGGCAGCTGTTATAAATGCATGCTTATCTTTTTCGGAAAAATGCAAATCAGATAACCAAAGAATATGCGGTGACGACAATACTTTAAAATTCGCCTGAATATTCTTCCCATCCGTTAATGATTGCATATAAGAGTGAATTTCATGAGATTTATCACCTCTTTCAAACTCCTTAAGAAACCAAATCGTTCTCTGTTGCTGAAACAACTCATTCTGGCTATATACGCGCTTATTGTAGAACGGAGTAAACTGTGATTTGCCAGAAATAAAAAAGTCATCCACTTTATAATATGAATGTTTCTTTAGTCTTGTTTTCGCTTCACCGTTCGAAAAAGGCTCAGAAATAGCAGTAAACTTAAACCATGCCATATACTGATTATCCGAATAATATGATGGTGTCTTCTCTTTATTAGGGCTTTGCTTACAATCACCATTTTCAAAGTCTATATCTGAGCAGGTTGCAGTATATAAATCCTCACTTCCTGAATTGAATAAGAATATTTCCAACCTATTTTCAGATCTGCTTAGACCTCGTAATACTTTGAATTCTTCAATAGGTAACTTTTCTTGTGGCTTGCTCCACCATCCCCACCAAACTTCTCCATTCAAATCAATAACTTTTTTATGGGCAGCAATAGTATCAGGTGTAGCAAGATCTCTAAATCTTAGAATAATGGTCTTAAGTTTTTGATTTAGCATCAAAACCACTTCCTCGTTATTATTTATTATGACGTCTTATTGTACCATAAGTTAATAACCATTGTAGCTAAATCTGATGTTAATAATTATTTTATGTAGTACTAACCGATCTTGTGTTTCTATTTAATTGCAATAATTTATTGACTTTCCGCAACAAGGCATTTATTCTATTTATGAACTCTTTTGGAAGAGGGGGTATTACAATTAGTTATAATAACTCCTTCACATTTGTGTATATCGCAAATTCGATGTTTTCAGAAGCTGATAGGCGTTTTAATGCATTTTTTCGTGATATCCTTAAACAGCAGGGATTTATAGCCTATTTACCCCAAGAGGACTCAGCCAATCGCAAAACAAATCCCAGCAATCACGAGATATTTCAACAAGATATAAACATGATTAAAGAAGCAGATCTTTTAATCGCCTGTTTAGACCAAGAGACAATTGATCCAGGTGTTGCTTGCGAAATTGGCATTGCAGTTTCTTTAAGTATTCCGGTTATCGGATTATTAACCGACATACGTCAGTATAGAACGAAAAATAAGATTTATAAGAACCCTTTTGTAACTGGAGCTATCGAACATGCAGGGGTAATTGTGGACAGTATAGAAGATGTTGTTAGATATATTAAATTATATGAAGGCAAAAAAAAGAATATAGCAGGAAAGCAACAATCACATTATTCTCAAAATTCAGATATTTATAAAGACATGGTAAATACTATCGAATCAATGTATGATAAAAATTTTGATCCTTTCGATGTTATATGCCCGCAATTATTGAAAAGTAATAAATACAGAATTGCCGACATCGGATGTGGCCCTTCAATTATAGGTGACCAACTAGCAAAACTCACCAATGTTGAATGTTATTTGGGATTCGATACATCAGAGAACATTATTAAGAATCAGAGAAATGTACCCCACGAACTGAGGGTGCATTATTATGCTGAAAAAAAACAATTTTTAGCGTCTTGTAGGAAAGATAAAGTTAACTTTGTTTTATTGCTATTTATGCTACACGATATAGTAAATAAAAGTGAGTTTCTAATAGACTTGTCCTCTAATTTTGAAGAAGGCACTGAATTTCTCATTATCGACATATCTACCGACGACCTCCCTAATCTTGTTAGAGAAACCTGTAAATTTATAAATATCGCACAGCTTAAGGAAGATACAAGACTATCGCCATCATTAATATCAGCAATTGCAAAGGATTGCGGGTTGACAGTTGAACACACAAACTTCTTTAATACTAGTATTATGTTTAATACAACAAATGATATCAAGGGTTTTATAGAACTATTTGCAATCAACCTAGGTATGGACTTCCCAGTTATAAATCCATATCTGGACCCTTATAAGTATTCAAAGCAATTGATTAATTCAATTGACAAGTTAGTAACACCGTTTTTTGATTGGAGGAGTTTTATTATATGCAAATTGATAAAGGAATCTTAATTGCTTTTGAGGGTATTGACTGTGCTGGGAAATCAAGCATAATTAAAGAGTTAGTGCCAAGATTAAGTGCCGAATGTAATTGCAATGTATTGTCCACTGGTGAAAAAAGATCAGAAATTAAAGACTTCTTATATTCAAATAATATTAGAAGATACTCACCATTAATTAAAACACTCCTTTTTGCTGCAGATCGGGCCTTTTTATATGAAGACGTTCTTTGTCCAGCATTGAATAGTGGTGCATTAGTATTATGGGATCGTTATGTCGACACGGCTATTATCTATAGAAAGATTGAACTAAGTAATAAAGAGACAAATATTACAGAAAAATATGTATGCGATGTAAATCAGCCCTTCAGAAAAGCCGACTTAACTTTTGTTATCGATATATCTGTTGATACCTTCATAAGTAGAGCAAAGAAATCTAATAGAGGAGAGCCATATAATTCTGAGTTCTTGTCAAAAGCAAGAGAGGAATATCTTCTTTTGTCGAAGAAAGAAGATTATATCTTAATAGATGGGGAATGTAATATTGATGACGTTGTTGATGCAATAGCTTTAAATATTAAATCAAGATACCCTCACTTCTTTAAGACTTTTAGTATTAATATGCAGACAGCCATAAAGGTAGTAGAAAAGCTAAATAGCGCTTATCAACAGAGAACCGGAATCTTAGAAAATATCAACGACCTTGTTGAAAACCAAATCCCCGAAGATGTTAAACCATTAAGCTATGAACACTCTATCTTTTTATTCTATATTGTATGCAATGACCATGGAATGAAGTCGTCACATTTATATGAAAAAGCAAAGCAACTTTTTTTAGAACATCGTGAGTTATTTGAACCTAGATACATTGTTTCAAATTTTGATTCTGGAGAAAGTGAGCAACTAATTGAGTTGACTGGGGGAAAATTAGGCACAAGATATCCAAAGCAAACGAGTATTTCATGGTACAATAATTCTCAAAAGTTATTAAATGAATACTCTGGTGACCCTCGGAATTTATACAATAGTTCAAACGATGCAAAAATGTTGTTAAAAAACATACTTGAGTTTAGGAGTTATGGACCTAAGACTGGTGGTATGTTACTTAGAGCTTTGGTAGGACTAAACTTTAGTAAGGTACATAACGTTGAGGATGTTTTGCTACCCGTAGATATCCATGATACCAGAATATCATATTATACAGGTATAATCAGTTTTAATAACAATTGTGAGTTCGAAGGTGAAAAATATTATAAATATGTAAAACCAGTACAACAGACATTAAGGAATGCATGTAAAGCAAATGGATTTAACTGGCTAGATGTTGATCGGGCCTTATGGCTTATAGGATCAAACGGCTGCGTATCTAAAAAATGTATTTCCTGTCCATTAAATGATATTTGTTCTATTGGTATAGTTGAAGCTAGGGATAAGCAAATCCCATTTAATGTATGATAAGTAGAACTGATTCTGAATTGTAGCCTGCCTCACATTAACCAATCATTGTTAGAGTTATAATATCACATATATGATTGATAAAGGGAACTATTAGTATTTATACTCTCAAACATATATCATCCCCCAGACAGCGTGTCAATGATTAGTACCGGCAATCCTATCTGTCCCAATACGAGGACTTATGCTAGCATTCCTATTGACGAAGTTTTTGGGGTTCAGGTCAGACCTTTTCACCTTTCCAGATCATCTCGCTTTTTTGACTTCTGCTTCGGTTGCTCTTGCGAAATCACAGGCTCAAACGATGTTATTTTTTCCAAGTGCGCATTTAATGAGCTAATGGCTTCAGCTTCTTTGTATTTTGTTAGATGTGTGTATACCGCCAATGTCATCTCAATATCAGCATGACCTAAAAAGCGCTGTGCGGATTTTATATCTACCCCTGCTTCATAG
>JAEZUI010000098.1 GCA_023421115.1 Bacillota bacterium
TAATTTGATATTGTATCAAATTTAAAAAGGGCGTTGGTGGTTCTTCGCCCTTTTCTTCCACACACTGAAATTTTTCTTGTCCAATTTTCGTTAGTTTACTGAAAAACAGGTTGTCCTATAACAACAATAAGGTTTTGAATATAACTAGCATATTGGAGTCATAAGTTTACGCAGTTAATGAATATCGGCGGAGACATAAAGCTACTCGCAACAAGGGTGCTTAAATAGATCAGCAATCTACTGAGCATCTTTCTTATTGTAATCTAAGAATAATAATTTCATTAAAATCTATATTTTTAGCAATAATATATAATGTCTTATTGATTTAAATTGGGTGTTGAGTATATTGAATGGTGGGATGATTAATTAATATGAATAAATACTTCGTTGATCTACATGTACATATAGGACGTTCCTCGAAAGGTAAGGAAATAAAAAAGGCTACTTCAAACAATTTAACATTTGAAAATATAGCGTATGATTCTTATAGAAAAGGTATTGATATAATTGGTATAGTGGACTGTATTTCTCCATTTGTATTAGAAGATATTGAAAGCTTAATTGATACAGGAGAATTACAAGAGCAAGGCGATGGTGGCATGATATATAGGGAGAAACAGTGCATAATACTTGGTGCAGAAATTGAGACACATGAAAAACATGGTTGTAGTTCACATTCATTATGCTTTTTTCCAACATTAAATCAAGTCAAAAGCTTCTCTAACGAAATGAGTAAACACATGAAAGATATTAGAATTTCAAGTTTATTGAGCAGATTAACTGGGCAAGAACTCTTTGATATAGTCAATATATTTGGTGGGATATTTATACCTGCCCATGTATTTACTCCTCACAAAGGCTTTTATGGTAACTGCTGTAATTCATTATTTGAAGTTTTCAGTCAAGAAACTTTTGAAAAAATAACTACAATTGAATTGGGTCTTAGTGCTGATTCTATTATAGCAAGTCACTTAAGTGAACTTGACAAAAAAACTTTTATTAGTAATTCTGATGCTCATTCTCTTCAAAAAATCGGAAGAGAGTATAATATTTTTGAGTTAGAAAAGGCAAGTTATGGTGAGGTTTTAAAGGCATTGAAAAACGAAGATGGTAGAAGAATTGTAGCAAATTATGGTTTAAATCCTCAATTAGGAAAATATCATCGTACATTTTGTAAAATTTGTGGAAGAATCATCGAGGAAGAACCGCCAGTTTTGAAATGTCCTATATCAGAAAAACATCAAATTGTAGTGGGGGTTAAGGACAGACTTATGGTAATCCAAGATAGAGATAAAACTCTTATGGATGGCAGACCACCCTATAATTATCAAATACCGTTAGAGTTTATTCCAAAGGTAGGTATAAAAACAATTAGCAAACTGGTGGATATCTTTGGAAGTGAAATGAGAGTTTTACATGATGTGAGTTTTGAAGAACTATCAACTGTGGTCAAAGAAGATATCGCTAGGAATATAATTCTTGGAAGAGAAGGCAAGCTTGGGATTCATGTAGGTGGTGGTGGTGTATATGGCAAGATTGAAATATAATGGTCTATTCATGTCGGTATCGATACCCATAAGCTCACTCATACCGCTGTTATTAACTGTTGGGGCGATAGGTTGAGCGAAATAACTATTGGAAACAAACCTTCACAATTAATGATTTGCTTCTTGAAGTTAAAAAACATGTTAAAAAGAAAACCGCAGTTTACGGCTTGGAAGATTGAGGAGGCGTTGGGCTAGTCAAAAGGACAAACAACTTGAAAACCAACAAGGTAATAGAATTCTATATGTATATTACGCCTAATATGTATATCGTCAATTCCAATGAACGATGGTGTTTTCTTTAATTGCTTGGAAGTATTTTGCTTCTTAAAGGAAAGCTTTGATTATGGTTGTATCTGATATATTTAATTCACGCTCCAGTGAAGTGAAAGAGCGTCTTTTTGATTCAACTACTATGTAATCAATTAAGCGTTGTGTTATTCTTCTTCTGTATGGGGGTAGTGGGAGCATCCGTATCGGATGCTTTTACTACCTATTTATAAGAAAAAGAAGAGGGCAAGGAATGGGCTGATTTTTATAAAAGCCTTTAAAAATAAGGTTGGAGGCATATCTTTGGTTATTTTTATTTTTTCAAGATTTTCAAATTTATTTCTACTTTTACGTATTTCTGACGCATCCGGACACTGATTCCAGAATTATCGGACAGCATTCCGGTAACATCCAGACACCTTTTCGAAATAAAAACAAAATGGTACTTTTTTAATCAGCCTGATTAAAGGAGGCCAAATCTATGAGGAGGTTGACATGCTAAAAGCAAGAGAAATTTTAAGAATGAAACACGAGTTGGGATTATTCCTGTGAGAAATCGGGAATGCTTGCAACTGCGGCAAATAAACAGTAGCAGAAGTGCTTGGACGTGCTAAAACAGCCAATATTACCTGCCTATTGAGCTAAGTAACAAGCAATTGATATTTCTGCTATATCCACCTTATACTCCTCCCAAACAAGCATAAGAGTGACGTTTTTTTTTTCATTTCACAGAAAATTTTATCCATGTCCGAACATCCTGATGGTATCATGTATACCAAGTTCTGTGAACGTTACAGGAAATTCAAGAAAGACAATAACATAACCTTGCATAAGAGAAATTTTTCTTTGTGAATATCTAAGGTCAGAGGAATTAAGAATTAAAATTCATGAAGGGCTTAATGTTGTTGAAAACTGGAATTCAGCTAACGGATTTATTTTTTATGGGAAAGGTGGAGAAATATCAACTAACCAATATGAAGACCAAGAAATTGCTGTTTTGACATTACATTTATTACAAAATTGCCTTGTGTATGTTAATACTTTAATGATTCAAAAAGATTAAACCCTTATAACTTATAGCAATTGTAGCACGATCAACACTTATGCTCCCACATAAGGATAAATTTCATATCTTAGAATGTACCTTTTTCCATACAATCCTTTTAATCAACTTCTTCCATCATGTTAATAACTATGGATTGACATATTATCCAACTTTGTGATATTATTCAAAAGTAGTTAACAATAAAAGTAAACATTTGATTTATGTATATCTTAAGCTATACTAAAACAAGTTTTACCAAATTTCATCTGATTTTTAGCACTTTCAAAAATATAACAATATTGGCTGTAAAAGAATCTATATAAGGTGTTTAGCTAGATCTTTATATTTTTGATCCAAACATTTTAGATATTGGCTTGTCTTTTAATGGTGGAAATGCAGATGAGGTTTTGAACATTACGCCAGCTGTTACTGGAAACTATTACATACATGCAGACTGTCATACTTTGGGAAGCGGCAACGACCACAGTTATCAGCTTCTTATATATCCGGATGATACCGCTCCTGATGCTTATGAGGCAAATGACAGCATAAATACAGCAAAAACTATTGTCAATAATATACCGGTAAGTGGTACAATAAACATAGGTACCGACGAAGACTGGTATGCGTTTAATGTAGACAATGCAGGAAAACTCACTATAACACTTGACAGCATTCCAAATAATTGCGATTTTGATTTAGAAATATATGATGGAAGCTCTAATATACTAAGTGGTTCATATTTATCTGGCAATGCCAATGAAAAGACTGATGCATTAGTTAACACAGGAAACTATTATGTAAGAATATACTCATATTCGGGTTCGAGTGAATGTGCCTACAATCTTAACGTCAATTTATCAATCCCAGATAAGTATGAAGTAAATGATAGTGTATTGTCAGCAAAGGAAGTATTTGTAGACAGTTCATCTTTTGGAACCATTGATAATATTAAAGATGAAGACTACTTTAGAGTTGATATTGAAGAAACAGAAAACTACGTATTTGAACTTCAGAATATCCCTTCAAGTACGGATTATGATTTATCTTTATTTGATTCTTCAGGCAATGCAGTTGCATATTCATGGAGCTCTTCAAACTATGATGAACTTGTAAATATATCATTAAATCCAGGCTACTACTATATAAAGATCCATTCATACTCAGGATTTTCTTGTGAACAGAACTATATGTTATCAGTTTATAAGCAGGATGCATTAACTCTTGCAATGCCATATATAAGAGCAAATGTAGGAGATACAGTATCTGTACCGGTAGGCATTCAAAACCTTCCAACAGAAGGTTTGTGCAGTTTTGATTTTACAGTAGATTATGATGCAACTGCTATGACTTATTTGGGTTATACAATAGATTATTCAGACCCAAATAGTGCTATAGAAGATACAGAGCAGGTCATTGAAGCTAATAAGGAGTGTGATGGTGTATTAAAAATATTATATTTAGATAATTCTGTTACATTTACAAAACCATTGAATAAGGCAGGAATTTTAATTAGATTAAATTTCCAGATAAATATGGATACTTCTGATGGAGCATATGATATTAGCTGTAGTTATGGGAGTTTTGCAAAAGGTTCATCGGAAGGTGCTATTGCGATATCACATGCAATATTTAAGCATGGATTGATTATGATTGGAAGTTATGGATTAACAAGTTTGCAAGCAGATGTTAAGGCTCAGAATTTAGTACCAATGGCTAATGAAAAGGGAAAGCTTGGTGATATGGATTGGGATGGTAAAGTTACCAGTGTAGATTTTGCGATTTATAGGAAATATCTTCTTGGAATGATTCTTGCATTTCCTAATGTTCCTACTGGTCATTCAAGTGATGAAGTTGCTGATGTAAATGGAGATGGTAACACTGATAGTTTAGATTTTGGGCTTATTAGACAGTATCTTCTTGGAATGATAGCGTATTTTCCTGCACAGACGTTGAGGGTGCCTACTGTTACATTAGATTCTCCATCAAATGGATCTACATATGCTGTAGGGCAGAAGGTATATATAACTGGAACAGGGAGAAACTGTGACCATATTGCTGTATTTATAAATAATAACTGGGTTGAAACACAAGATGGAAATTACTTTAGTTATTACTATACTATTCCATATGCTGGTTCGTTTTCTATTTGTCTTAAGGGAAGGAATGTTCCAGGAAGTTCAGAGGGAACATTACATATCACAAGTTCTATTACGATTCAAGGGATAGGTAATCAACCTACTGTAGATGGAAAGGTAATGGGTTCACAAGCATACATTGATATGATAGATAAAGTTATGGATGATGAAGCAAAAAAATATTGGAATTTGACACCAGAGTATTTAGTAAAAACTGTTGCAGCGGCCGGTTTAAAAAAAATTATGACAGACGTTAAGAATAATAGTAGTCAACTTGATAATATTTCTGAAGATAATTTTATAAGGCTATGTAAAAAGGTTAATAGCTTAGTGTGGCAATATGGTAGTGTCTATCAAGAGTTACATTATTTTAGAAATTATTTAAACAGGTCACCAGAAACATTAGGAGAAATGATACAATTAAATAAGAGTCTTTCTTCTGATAAAAAATGGCGTTTACTGCCACCTAGTGATTCAATGTACCATATGTATGGAACAAATGGGGAATATAACGTTAAACTTGTGTCAGCTGAAGGTTTCTTTGAGGCAGTCTATAATAAGAATGGTACGCTTTTAACACAATCAAATGATCCTGTTAATATGGGTACATATAACTATGCTGACCCGGATAATAATAAAATTAAACATGGTTTATATGATGTTGAGCCATATTATTTGTGGGGTAATATTGTGGGTGTTCCAAAACCAAGTATACCTGCGACAGAGAATTTAGACAGGTATAATGCGAATAGCGATGCCCAAAGACATTATAATAATATTCTTAACCAATTAAAATAGCTATAGGCAGGTGGAGGAAATAAATTTGGTAAAAAGTGATAAAAGGATGTATGTTATTTTTGTTTTAAGTCTTATAAACTGGTTACCTGTTCTAAGTATTGTGCTTATTCATATACCTACGTTTGAAGTTTGGGCAATAATGTTTTTAGCCTACTTTATTACACCTGTGGCTTCCGTTGTATATATTATAGCTGCATTAGTACTTATAATTAGGAAAAAGTCAAAGGTACTAATTGGTAGTGTAGTTCTTACCGCAAATTTGATATACTTATTATGGGGAATGCAACATTTAGAAACACTCTTTTATGTTACCTAATTAATGTGGAGAAATATGCTATAGTATTGTGTCCAAGTATTACAAACAAATATGATAGGTCAATGGGATAGGATTACATTGACCTATCTTTATATCATTTTCAACCTTTCACTTATGGATAAGGGTCTTTAACGCATGGTTGTTATAAAAAAGAAGACAGTCAAATACCCCTCTACTAATTTCTTTTAAAATCTTTTAGTTTTTAGTTTAAAACTATCACGTAAAATCATTAAATATTGATAAACATAGAATGAACTTGGTTTAATAAAGCTATAGGTATGTCTATATTTCCTATTTACCATATGAACAGACTTATACGAACAAAAATACATGCAATTTAGCGAAAATACCTTATTCTAAAATATAAAATAACCTACAATAAAAAAACAGGTGGGTATTTGCTGAATTATAAACAAATATTTCTCCTGGCTCACATTCTAAAGGCAAATTTAATATGAATTTAACCTAATCGCCATTACTAAGCATCATTTTTAAGGAATTAATTCCTCTATCAATCGAAGGTAAGCCTGATTCCCTTTACAGTTAATTAAAAGTCACTACGGAGATCCTCAAAGCATGGCTCCGTCAGTGCTTCTAAAGAATGGGGGGCAAAAGGTCAGAGATTCCCCTTAGTAGAATTACTTTTATTGATTTTTGTCAGCGTTTGTTAACTGAAAAGAATCAGTCAAAAGCTGTTTAGTCAGCAAAAAACACTGAAAAGGGGAAAAATGTCGTCCTACTTCAAAAATGAAAAATTCAGTATTGATGTGCCTTAAACCTCCTTCCTGCCAAATTCGTATTCTTCGGCTGTTGCCCTACTATTCCAAAACACTCTAGTGTGGTTTTAGTGGTGTTATAATAAATGTGTCATTTGTTAGTCCTAAATGGCATGTTCCGTAAATGCCCAGTTTGGATTCTTGCTCTTGCATTAAATGAATTGATCTCAAAGCAATTTTTTTTCAGCTATTTGTATATCTTTATCAGATGTTATTTTTGCTACAACAGGAATCCATTTGTTATCAGCTTTATATTTTTCATTTATATAGTGTGTAAAATAAATAAATATTTGTTCAGTATATTTTAATCAAGTGAGTTTGTTCTCTGATTTTGTTCAAAACAAGGTGTGTAAATTTGAATTCATATCTATTGGAGCCTTAATGTGGTCTTTTGAAGGGTTAGGAGTTTTTACACACTGTAGTAACAAAGGTTAAGGGAAAAAAAGGTATAGATGTAATTGGGGTTGTTGATGTAATATCGCCGTATGTGCTTGAGGATATAGACAACCTTATTGATAAGGGCGAACTCTGTGAAATGAAAGAGGGTGGAATGAAATATAGAAAGGGGCAGACACTATTACTTGGAGCGGAGATAGAAACCCACGAAAAAAAGGGATGTAGCGCACACTCTCTGTGCTTTTTTCCAACATTGAGGCAAGTTAAAAACTTTTCTGGAGATATGAGCAAACATATTAAAAACATACAGCTATGTTCTTCTATGAGCAGACTTACAGGTCAGGAGTTATTTGACATTGTAGACGGGCATGGAGGCATTCTTATACCAGCTCACGTCTTTACTCCTCATAAGAGTTTCTATGGGAATTGTTGTGACAGTCTGCTTGAAGTTTTTAGACGAGATTCTTTTGACAAAATTCCTGCTATAGAATTGGGGCTGAGTGCTGATTCCATGATGGCAAGTCAGCTTAGTGAGCTTGATGGGAAGGCATTTATAAGTAATTCCGATGCTCATTCTCTAATAAAGATGGGACGTGAGTATAATATTTTTAAAATGGACGACTCAAACTATAATGAGGTAATCAAAGCGCTTATAGGGATTGAAGGTAGGGGAATACAGTCAAACTATGGCCTTGATCCTAAGTTGGGAAAATACCATAGAACTTATTGTCTGGTATGTGATAGAGTTATTGAGGGCCTGCCTCCTATACGAAAGTGCCCGGTTTCCGACAGGCATAGTGTTGTTGTAGGAGTTAAGGACAGGCTGGAAATTATCAAGGATAGGGACGAACCGAAGATAGAGTCTAGAGCGCCATATAAATACCAGATACCTTTAGAATTCCTTCCTGGGATTGGGCCGAAAACTATAGACAAGTTGATAAATCATTTTGGAAGTGAAATGAAAATTATACATGAAGCTGAATTTTCTGAATTGGCTAAAGTTGTTAAGGAAGAGACAGCAGAGAAAATAATCCGTTCAAGAGAAGGAAAGTTATCTATTGAGGCCGGTGGTGGAGGAATATATGGAAAGATTGAGAAATAGAGCTGGTTTTAAAGCTATTTAAGTTATAATATTTTACATGGCAGAATTTAATATCTCAGCAATATCTTCAACATCGCCTTGTCTGGGGTTTGTAAAAGCGCAGATATCCTTTAGTGAATTCTCAGCGATTATTCCAATGTCTTCTCTTTGAAGTCCCATTTCTTTCAGTTCGCTTGGGATTTCCAAGTTCTTGCGAAGAGTGTTTATAGAGTTGATTATTTTATCAACTGCATGAGACTTACTTTTGTATTCTACACCTAATGCATCGCATATTTTTCTTATTCTGTCTTCCGGTATAGAAACTGCATTAAATTCAAAAACATAAGGAAGCAAAACTGCATTGTATTGACCATGAATTTGACTATAAAAACCTCCGAGTTGATGGGCTATTGCATGAACATAGCCTAACCCCGCTGAGTTAAAGGCCATGCCTGCCATTGCACCTGCATACATCATTTGTTCTCTTGCTTCAAGGTCATTTCCATTTTCGTATGCTCTTTCAAGGTAATTAAAAGAAATATTCAAAGCATTAAGAGCTAAGGAATCCGTTATTGGAGATGCTTCAGTTGCCGAGAGAGCTTCTATGGAGTGGGAAACCACGTCAATTCCTGAACTTGCTGTAACTTCTTTTGGCATGCTCATCATAAATATAGGGTCATTTACAGAGATATATGGCGTAGTCATTGGAGAAGTAATTACCATTTTAACTTTTCTGCTTTCATCTGTTATTATTGAAGTCATTGTTAATTCTGCTCC
Organism: Bacillota bacterium; assembly: GCA_023421115.1. Classification (GTDB taxonomy): domain Bacteria; phylum Bacillota; class Clostridia; order Acetivibrionales; family Acetivibrionaceae; genus Acetivibrio. Next base: position 9,142 of record JAEZUI010000098.1, read on the forward strand.
CGAACTGGAAGTGGTGTTTATTGCAATTTGAGGCAAAGCTTGCTTAGCAACTTTATTATACCCTTCATAGTCTATAATGGAGCCTCCATTAGCGGCTACTGTTGCGATTGCTTTTGCACAATCATGACTTGTTCCTCCCCCTACCGATATTATAAGTTCATAATCACGCTTCAATACGTTTATTCCTTTGTTGAAATAAGACAAACCGTCTTCTACAAAAGACACAGTTGGATTAGGATGTTTTATTCCATCGAAAATATCATAGGATATAAAAAGGCTTTTTAGGATTTTTTCAATATTTTCTACATATCCAAGTTTTATTATATTCATGTCAGATACAATTAGCGCTTTACTAAGCTTCCAGTTTAGAAGCTCATTAGGAAGGTCCTTGATTGCTCCTACTCCAATTAGATTTGTTTTTGGAATAATAAAATTGTGTGTGTTTTCCATTTTCATTTGCCTCCATAAGGTAATTGTAAATTTTAGTTTGCTGTTAAAGGAAAGATTAAGTTTTGAGAGCTTACATATTTTATTATTTAACTGAAAGGCTTCTAATATTTGTACCAGTGTTTGGTATTTTAACATCAATATTTATATTTACAGGTATATTGGGAAAAATTTCATTCCATTCCTTTTCAAATCTTTCATTCCATAAACCAGTATACTTTCTGTAAAATTCAAACCCGAAACCGAAGATATCTGATTGTAAATCCTTCTGTGCCTTTTTTAAGGCTGCTTCAATATCTGATTTTATTGACTTTGACAACTGATCCTCGAGTTCACTTAACGCTTTTCTGTCTATAAACTCTGAACTGTTTTCTGTATAGTATTTTCTTAATGCGCATGTGGTTTTTATGTTTATATCTACATAGGGCATATCATTTACAAGTTTTATTTTTATTTTGCTTTTTGAACTGTCTACTCTATAATAAGCTTCATCATTTTTGCCATTATCCTTAGGTTGGATAGATTTATAGGCTTTTATTTTTTTTCCTGTAACCCATCCTAAGCCCATACTTTCTTTATCATTTAGCCAACCTGCCAAGTTTCCCCCTTTAAAGGCAGCTAATCCCGAAACCATCAATTTACCTTCTTTTTGCTCGTTTGCCCGTATATTGTTTATTGTTCCCCCTTTAGCATCTATATACTCAACAGTAGTATAAGCACTTGGTCCGACAGCCTCAAGCCCACTGATGGAAAGCATTTCGATAAATTTCTGCATTGTAACAGGAAAGGAGCTACCGGTTGTTGAAACTGTATCTAGCAAATTAGCTAGAGTGTTTCCCGCAATTTCCGAATGGGAAGAATCGATAGTGCTCAGTATGTTCTCAGCTTTTCCTGGTGTAAATACAATATGAGAAGAGCTTCGGATTGATGGTGTACGGTCGTGAAGGTCCATCATCGGTACAAGAATATTTTGGGCTGCATCTTGTCCTATTATTAATACTTTAAAATACCCATAAAAAAAGGTCTTATCTACAATCTGCTGAAGTTTTTGTAAAGCTCCAAACAGAGTAGTGTCGGAAGCTGAATGGACAAGTCCTTTTTTACCTGATTTTTGCTCACTTCCACTGCTTCCGGAAGAACTTGCAGTGGGTATGAATTGCAAGGTCAAAACAATATTATCTGTATGTTTGTCATAATCTATTCCGATTGCGATAATTTGAGCAAGGTCTTCATATTCGACATAATCCCAGCAGCTTGTTAATGTGGTAAACAATAAAACTGACACAGTTAAGGCCGCAATCAGATTAATATGCCTGTTAAGGCAAAGGGGGAAACAATATTTTCTGAAAACTTTCTTTAAGAAACAAACTTTTTGAGAAAAATTATATAGTTTTGTCATAGGGCTTTTTTTAATCATTTAGAAACACACCCCTTTTTCTTTTTCATGATTTTTATGCTGATAGATGCGAGAATAAGTACAGTTATTGAAAAGGGTAAAATAATAAAACGCCCGAGGAACACTGCAATAAAATATGAATTGTTATAGGAATTAAATAATATAGAGGGGATTGCAAGTGCTAAAGCAGCTAATACCAATTGAAGACAAATTTTTCTTTCGCCGAATATTCTTTTAAAGGATATCCAACAGCAGTACATGGAAATAATTGTTTTTCCAAGAGCTATAAATTGATATGTTCCGATAACAAATATTTCGAGGCCTGTGATTGAAGCACCTAAAGTTATTAGTCTGGCAGAATTTACTCCGCCAAAAGCTATACGTTTTGCCAATTCAGGGCTCAGCATAGCTATTATTATTAAAATAGCAAGGGAGAATACTACAGCGGATGAAAAGATACCACTTATTACCCATTTTCGATGTTTGAATGGATCGGGGATATTGCATACAATTACCATAAGAAAAAGCAATAACTCAGATGTTGCACCGGTAGTAAAGGCAAATCCTTTTATTACTCCAAAAAGAGAAGTGTCGAAAATAGGGAATATATATTTAGTATTAATCATATTAGGGAAAGCAAAAACAAAGCTGGAAAAATAATTTAACAAAGCAATAACCGAAAGAATTTCAACAAGTCGAGCTACAACGGTTATATCACTGTTTACAATAATAAACGTTAATATAACCATGGTGGCTATTATTACTACAGGAGGAGTATTCTGCAGAACAAATACTCTTAACATTTCTGTAAACATAGATAAATGTGTTGCTCCAATACATATATTTAATGCAATGAATGTAAAACATAATATACAAGTGAGGCATTTTCCCATACTATTTCCGATAGTATCAAAAATAGTGCTCTCAGGGTTAAATTTGCCTAAATAGAGAATCCACAAGGCAAAAGGAATAACTAACAAAATGCCTAAAAAAGTAGCAACCCATGATGCTCTATTTGAATCATTGGATATCCAAGTGTGAGTGTAAACGATGTTACCTATTATACCTATAAACATGAAGAAGAAAATTTGTTCCCTTGTAAGCTTTACATTTTGAGTCATAGAACCCTTTCCTTTCTATTTCTTTTTTGTGTTGTTCCCTGTTTTAACAGTGTTATTACGACCTAATATGCTTGGGTGTTTTTTCATATATGCTAGCGGTGCACGTATAAATGAATCTTTTATGGCTTCTTTATCAAAGGGTACAAGAGGATACATGTAGGGCATTCCAAAAGAACGCATTGATACCAGATGCCAGACAACAAGAGTTAACCCGTTAAATAATCCGAACATCCCAAAAGTACCAGCCATTAGTATCATAAAATAGTTTATAATTCTTGCTGGATATACCATTGTTGTGGTGGAAATAGCATAGGATGAAATGGCAGATACGGCTATTACTATAATGACCGATGCACTTACATAACCTGCTGTAACAGCCGACTGACCGATAACTACTGCTGCTAGTGAACCTATAAAATAGCCTACTGAACCCGGCAATCGTAGAGAAGCTTCACGTATAATGCTTATAATCAAAGAAAGAGAAAGTACTTCGATAATTGTCGGCAAAGGAACTCCATCTCTGCCAGTTGCAATATTTATAGCAAGTGTTGATGGTACTATAGCTTGATTATATGTCACAAAAGAAACGTATAATCCGGAAAAAGATGTAGATAGAAAAAAGGCCAAAACCCTAACTAATCTCAAGAAAGATGATATAAAAAAGTTTTCCGAGTAATCATCCATTGTTTTGAAGTTATCCACAAAAAACAGAGGAGCTATAAGGGCAAAAGGGCTGTTGCTGCATAGAACTGCAGTGTATCCTTCGGTAAGATTTCTTGATACTAAATCAGGACGTTGAGTTTGTCTATATTTAGGAAATATGGACAAAGGTTTTTCGACAATAAGCTCAGCAAGCTCACCTATACCATCAACGTTGTCAATATCTATATTCAATATACGTTTTCGTATTTCTTCCACAACCTTTAAATTGGATATGCCTTCAAACCAAAGCAGCTTTACTCTTGTGTTAGATAGTCTGCCAATTGTATATTCCTCATAGTGAAGGTCGGGAGTTTTTAATCTCCTGCTAATCATGCTGCAGTTAGTTTCGAGGTCTTCAGTGAAGGAATCCATAGAAGCTAAAACAGTAACTTCGTTGTTTGGAGCTTCAACAGCTCTGAAATCAACTTTTCTACAACCTACTAAAAAAGCTTGGCTCATATCCTGCAAAAAAACAATAGCATAGCCATTTAGTAAAGCAGATACAACTTGCTTCATTTCATTGCATTTTTTTACGTCAGGAATATGAATAAGTTTTGATTGTATTAGCACCGACAGGTTGTTTGCATCAATTAGATAGTCGGCCGTGCATTCAATAAGTGGTTTTACAATGTGACTACTAATCATATTCTTGTCTACATTATTTTGCATGTAAGATATACCCACTTGTGCTTTGCCTTCTAAAATATCGTATTTTGTTTGGGTTAATCCAATGCTTTCACCAAATATACTGGTTAAAAATCCGAAATTATCTTCTATTGTAGTAAAGAGTTTTCGGTTTTGAGCTTCGGATGGACGTACAGGATTACTGTTTATATCAATAGCTTTCGATTTTTTTGTCGCTTTTTTATCTGTAAGTTTGACTGCTTTTTTGTCGTATTTTTTCACTTTTAGACTCCTAGCATTAAATCATAATTGCAGTTTTTTAGATAGACTTAGTTTTTGTAAAATATAAAATATTATTCCAATATGCAAAAAATGTAAACCAAATTTTGGTGAAGGGCAGATGACCATGTATTTTTTTGGAATCACGTAATCTATTTTGGAAGATATTGTAATAAGGTGTCAGATAGGATATAATTGAATTCAAAGCAATGATATATCCTCTCTTGTGGACTATTTGTGATTTGAGAAACTCAATTTTATCACGAAAACAAGGTATCATTGTTTTTTTATAAAATAGACTTTGTAACCCTTGATATATATAAGTTGTTGCTAAAAACTTTGAAGTTGCATTTCAAAAATTCATTTTGCATTTTTTGTATTGCTAAATCAAAATAAGGGAGGGACAAACATGAAAGAGGAGTTTGAAGCTATAATAGTAATGCTAAGGGAATACACAGTGAATAAAGACCGGATAAGTTTCTTGGAAAATTGTATGAAGCATCTTACTCCTGAGATACATTCGGAATATATTGAAAGTAGGATGTTTGCAAATGGTGACTCAGGGAAGACAGCAAAGTTTATAATTGTCGGAGGTGAAGAAGTTTCAAAGTTGAATAAGGTAGAGGAAACTGCTCAAAAATATAGCATCATTTGTGATAAAGAATATAGGCATGGAGTTAATGAGAATATTAATGAACTAAAGGAATTGAACTTTATAACTCGAATGATTGAAAGTACACTTGAAATTATTGGTAGGTCCCATAAAAGGTATAAGATCATATTAGAGAGATACTATATAAATAATGAAAGTATGGAGGAAATAGCTGAATCATTGCATTTAAGCCGCAGCAGGTGTTATGAATTATGTAAGGAAGCAGTAAGTTATATGGTTAAGCTTGTGTATGGAACAGGTTGTAAAAAGGTGCGCTGTTATGTGTAGAGTTAGTAAATTGATTACTACTCCTAAAAAATTCGATAGTCATTACATTGTAAATACACCCCCAAAATACAATAAATATGCTGTAATTTGTATGTAAATTTACGGCAATAAAGTGGATGAATATGAGATGCAAAGCATATATATTCATGTTAAAATTTATGATGTAAACAAATATTTAAGCCTCCTTTATATTTAAAGGGGCTTTTTGTTTTGTCTATGTTTGGTATTTATATTGAAATCAGGTGTTGTTTAGATTAAATATGCTTTAAAATCACATTACAAGATGGGAGGATGATGAAAAGTGAAGCAGTTAATGATACTTGACGAACATAACAATATTATAGGTGTATGCACAGATTCTGAATTACTGCCGGAAGTTGAGGGGGTATATCCCGGTAAAAATTATAAAGGAATTGAGGTGCCATATAATAATGATTTGGTTGTAAATTTCCAATCATATTGCTATGAAAATGGACAGTTTATTAAAAAGCATCCGGTAGAATTCCAGATGACAAGGAACTGTGTAGGGAGAGGACAGTCGACTACCTTATTAGTGCCTAGCAATACCATAGCTAGGATAGATGATTTAGAGTATGAGATTGAAGACGGGATTATTGAATATCTGAATCCTAATGTGGGAGTCCACGCTATTTTGCTTAAGGCACCATATTGTTTAGATACAATTGTTTTTATAGAAGTGTTGGAATTGTGAAAAAATGAATAAGGCGATTATTAACAATAATCATAGAAAAATATTATGCTGAGGGGAGTTGAAAGTATGGAAAAAGGTATAAGGAAATTTGTTAAGATAAATATAAGCGGGAATTGCAATTTGAGTTGCAGCTATTGTTTTGGGTTTAAATTCAAAGAAATTGCGGCAGATGCCATTGAAAAAATTGAAGCAATAATGGAAAATTATGATGCGGTGAACAGCTGTTTTAGAGTCGAATGTACAGGAGAAATAACTCTTTATCCTGAAATTCTCGAGTACTTAAATAACAAGTGCAGGAATGAAGGTTATAATATTGAGGTTTTATCGAATGGCACTAAAATTAAGGAATTTATAAATAAATATGGATACTTGAATTGGGTTTTGTCCTTAGACGGACATACAGTAGAGATGAATAGGTTTAGAAAATTAAGTGAAATCCAGATTGTCAATATATTAGATGTTGCGGTTTTAAGAGGTGCAGAATTACAATGTGTTTTTTTCAAACAGTCTATAGAAGATATCAATGGTTTTATCAATTATTTAGGTGAAAGGAATTACAAGGGATTTCTAAATATATTCCCCTGCAGATTTAGTAATAGTCCTCTGACAATATATTTAGACTATGATAAATTGGTCAAGGCTGATTTTTTGCCTGATAAAGAATATTTCAGGAGATGGAAGGTTATTTATGATACAGGCAGAAGAGATTTTGCTTGTGATGTATTTGAGAATGGATACACATATAGAATAAATTCCGATGGCATTAAAAAGATTAAGTGTGAATGCGCCGGAAGCATTTACAAGGAACTAAGGTTTGATGAACCGGAGGAAGATTATTGTATTTCAAAGTGTGGGAACTGTTTTACTCACTATGAGTACAATAACATTAGAAAGCTAGTATCGGGATAAATTTCCCACCTGTGAAATAGGATTGCTGGAATAAAGTTTTACCGATCCTAGAGGAATTAATGAGGTCGTTATAAAGAAATGGTCTAGTCTGGAAAGGAGCCAAAGATGAGAAAATATAGTATTGTTATTCCAACCTATAACAGAAAAAAGCTTTTAAAAAATACACTAGAAGCTTTAAATAGTCAAAAAGGTAATATGTGGGATGATTTTGAAGTAATAGTAGTGGATGACGGTTCTGATGATGGTACTTGGGAGTATATAAAGAACTTAAATACAAAATATGAGATAAGGTATTTTTATCTCGAAAGATGCGAGAGGTCATCCCGTTCAAGAACAAGAAATTTTGGATGGAAAGTAGCAGATGGAGAAATAGTAGTATTTATCGATTCAGATATAATCGTTCAGCATAAGCACCTAAAGGAGCTCGACAGGTGCTTTGATCAGGATAGCGATATAGTTGTGGTTGGAAACAGGATAAAGCTTCCTAGGGGCGCATTAATAGACTTTGGCAATTTATATGACTTTTATGGTTTCAATAAATTCAAAACAAAGCTTTTGGATATAACGTACTATATGCATGAACAATTGTCCTATAACATGTCTTCCATAAGGGGGCATGGATATCTACTGAGCAGTTGCAATGCTGCAATTCCAAAGAAGTACCTAGAAGAAGTGGATGGGTTTGATGAGAATTTTAAGGGGTGGGGACATGAAGACTGTGAACTTGGATTGAGGCTCCAGTCTTTGAAAGCACTTAGGTATGTTATTAATTATAAAATGGATGTGTTTCATCAGTACCATGAGATAAACTGCAGTAATGGTTTAGAAGGAGAAGAAAATATGAAATATTTGGCCCAAAAGTATCCTTTTACGCCGGATAATATGTCTGTAGAGGAGCTTTTTAAAATCTGGCATGTTTTTACTCAGTCAAAAAATTCCTATTTAGCTAAGTACTCAGTTGGATGGGAGGGTAATTTAAAAACTATACAACTTGATTTTAGAGAAATATCAAATCTCGAAGTATTTAAAGAAAGTATTATCCGACTATCCGATCAAAAGGGACTTAATATTGTTATAAGGGATTATGTTGAGAATTCCGACCTTGACATATGGGTACAGCTTTTAGGTGTAAGGAACAGTACACCTAAGTATTTTCCTGTGTCGAGAACAAATCTTGTAAGATTTGCCCCCTATGTAAGCTAGAGCTTTTTAGCATCACTAATTTCTAGTCTTTCATAATGTAAAAAATGCACTTCCTCTGTTTGTTCCCCGCTTCTAGAAGAGTATTCTGTTACGGCGTATTAGTAATAACTTTTATGCAATAAAATACAATAAAAAATCAATAAAACCACAATAATTTTTCAGTGAACAATCAGTAAAAAAATGGAGAAACATGAGATGCAAAGCAAATTTATTTGTGTTAGAATTTAAGATGTAAACAAATATAAAAAAGCTCCTTTAAATTCAAAGGGGCTTTTTGTTTTGTCTGCATTTTCTATTCAGGTACCTGAAAATTTGATCTTGCTTTACTTAAGGAAGCAAGATAAAAAAGGTGATAAGATGCATAACGTTTTTAGTACAATTTGTACACAGATTGGCAGTGCGTTTCCAGATACAAAGATTTACTTTACAGGAATTGAGGAAAGTTTTACAGAGCCTTGTATCCTAGTGGGGTTTATAAAGTATGAGGCGTTTGCTTCAAACAGGTGTATGTTCACAGAAAAAATGTCATTCAAAATTACTCAATGTTTTTATGCAAACTATATTGACCATGTAGAGGGTCAAAACCAAATTGGAAAGTTTGTAATGCTAAAGGAGCTATTCCAAAACAATGGGTTAACTTTAAATGACGGAACAAAAGTTGTAATACAAGCAATTGAAGAAGGAATGAACAAACAGAACCTGTTTTTGATTATCCATCTTGAACGCACATTAATACGAGAAGAAAGCTCGGATTATGAAATTATGAAAACGCTAGAGTATAAACAGCAAATAGCTAAAGGAGGAATTTAATTATGGGTTTACCAAAGATCAGTATTGCATTTAAAACAGCAGGAATAACAGCTATAAAAAGGGGAGAAAGAGGTATTGTAGCCCTTATCTTGAAAGAAGCAACAAAAGTAGGTGCTTTTACAATGACAGATATAAGCGAAATACCATCTGATTTAACTCAGGCCAACAAAAAACAAATTCAGTTGGCAATGATGGGAACTGCTAATCCGCCAAAAAAGGTTATAGCATATATACTCCCCACCACAACAACAGCTGATGAAACAACACCAGCCACGACAACGCCAGCAGCTACCACACAAGCTGCTGCAGCAACTAATTATACTCCTGCACTTAACTATCTTGAAACAATTAAGTGGGATTATCTGGCTATACCTGGAATAACAAGTACAGAGGTAACTACTTTTGCTACTTGGATTAAACAACTCAGGAGCACAAAAAATAAGAAAGTAAAGGCAGTATTGCCAAATTGTGCGGGAGCTGATGAAGGTATTATAAACTTTGCAACAAGTAATATTAAGACAGCTGAAAAGACATATTCCGCAGGTGAATATTGTTCAAGAATTGCTGGAATGCTTGCAGGTATACCACTTACAATTTCTGCAACCTATCAGGTCTTACCAGAGGTTATTGATGTACCTCACTTGACCGAGACAGAATTAAATGCTGCAATTGATGCAGGAAAATTCATTCTATACAATGACGGGGAAAAAGTAAAAGTTGCAAGGGCTGTTAACAGTTTTGTTGCCGCTACTAAGGAAAAGGGCGAGGATTTCAAAAAAATCAAGATAGTTGATATCTTAGATATCATAAATGATGATATTAAGAAAACATCGGAAGATTTTTACATAGGAAAAGTGGCAAACAGTTACGACAACAAGTGTTTGCTTATATCTGCCATACAGGCGTATTTCGAAGCTTTGGAAATAGACGGGTTGCTAGACAAAGGCAAGAATCAAGTGTATTTGGACGTTGAGCTACAGAGAAACTATCTCAAGTCAATAGGTTCAGATGTGGATTCTATGAACCAACAACAGATTAAGGAAGCAAATACAAAAGACAAGGTATTTCTTGCAGCAAACATTAAACCGTTAGATGCTGTAGAAGAAATAACCTTGAATGTAACAATATAATGGGGGTGGAGTAAATGAATGCAAAGAGTATAATAAACGGTACTTGGGGAGAAGTCTGGTTGGATGACGATAAAGTGGGTGAATGCAAGGGGCTTCAGGCAAAGATTGAAATTCAAAAGGAAGATGTAAAATTATGCGGACAAGCTGCTCAAGATACTAAAATAACAGGCTGGAAGGGCAAGGGTACTCTTAAACTCTATAAAACCAGTTCAAGACTTGCTTTAAAACTTAAAGATGAGGTCCTTAAAAATGGTAAGGACGTTCGGTTTAAGATAATATCAAAGCTGGCTGATCCCGATGCTGCAGGTTCTGAGAGGGTTGTAATTAAAAATGTTAGTTTTGATGATTTATCCCTTGCTGATTGGGAAGCTGCAAAAAGTGGAGAGACAGATGCACCCTTCACTTTTACCGATTTTGATTACCTCGATGTAATAGAACCGGGGGATTAAAAAAACAGCTAAAAACAGAACTAATTAAGGTGCAAACTTGTTTTAGTGTCAAATGACGTAATTACTTGACCTGAGCATTAGAATCTGTTGCCGAAAGCTTGATAATTTGAAGCAAAAATGCCACGGATGGCATTTTTAGCGTCTCGGGACAGGATGTCCCATAGAC
>JAEZUI010000103.1 GCA_023421115.1 Bacillota bacterium
ACAAATTACATTGTAGGAAATAGGAATTACTATACTGGGTATTTGTATGACAAAACAGGTGCGGAAAAACAGAACTACTACAACAGATACAGTATTAATGATGGCACAGTGGAATATTTTCCGTTAAACAATAATACAAAGGGTTCACAGAGTACGGAGCCAACAACTGAAGCAGTAAAATTTGAAAATGATGAGAGCCACGTGCCGATGTTTGCTTCATACGAAGGTTCAAAAAATTTACTGGCAACGAATTCTTCCTTCGAGGAAGGAAATATAAGTGGCTGGACACTAGATAGGCGTGGAACAGTAGGAGATACGAGAGTTGTATATGATGGAACAAATGGGCAACACTGTGTAGAATTCTATGCTTCACCAACACCTACAGCAACGCCGACTGCAACTTCAACAGATGCAATAATATACCAGGATTGTATACTGGATTCAGCACTTACAGAGCAGACAGACTTTATGTTGAGTGCTATGACAAAGACCTACGGAAGAAAAGGAAAAGACTTGAATGTACGGCTTGAATACTATAAAGCTGATGGAACTTCAAATGGTTCAGACGGTGATATATGGGATATTGTCGATGACGGACAGTGGAAGAAAAGAGAACGAGAATTCGATGTACCAGCAAACACCAAGAAAATAAGAGTAATACTTGGATGTAGTGTAGAAGGAGATGAGCTTGTAAGGTTTGATGCAGTGCAGCTTGAACAAAAAGGGTATGCGACTCCTTATACAGAAGGGGAAAGCACCGGAACAAAACTTATATATGATATTGAGCCGGATATAAAACCTGAGTCGGGAACAATGGCGTTCTGGTTTACAACAAGGGGATACGGTAAAAGGTATCTTATATCAAACAATAAAACGGGTGGAGGCAACTTATCCCTGTATTTGAATGAATCAGGCAAACTTGTAGTCGAAGTCAAAAAGACAGACGGAACAATGTGCAATCTTGTAACAGCAAACAGCATAACAATATCAAATTCTCCGTACACTTGGAATTATGCTGCGATGAGTTGGAGTATAAGTGGTGCTACATTAACCTGCAACCTCTCTGTAATGGATTCCGCAAACCAATATCAACTTACAAACTTCTCAGGAAGCATGAGTGCTGCGAACTGCATGAATTTTACAGGAGCATCAACAGCCGTAGGAAGCACAATAGATGGAAATTTGAATCTGAACGGACTTGTAGGAATGTTTGCTTATTCAGGAAATGCACTAAGTAGCACAGCCATAAATAACATATTCAAAGCAGGAAGAAATTCAACAATAAATAAGCAATATGACTCGTTGGGAAGAATGACAACTAGAAAAATAACAACAGGATCATATGCAGGAACAGGATATAATGCTAATTATGAGACAAGTTATTCATATATTGACAAAACAGGAGGGGCATCAACTTATCTGTTAGAAACGTTAAATAATGATGGGAATACATTAACATATTCCTACGATGCCAATGGAAATATAGAGGAAATTGTTCAGCGTGTAAACCAAGAGGTTAAAATCATCACCTATTCCTACAATGAGCTTAATGAATTAACCCGCGAGAATAATCAAGTGCTGGATAGGACATATGTTTATGCTTATGATGTGGGAGGCAATATAACAAGCAAGACTGAGTATAATTATACTGATAAGAATTCACAACCGAGTAATGCCTTGAATGTATACAGCTACACGTACGACCCGACATGGAAGGACAAACTTACAAACTATAACGGAACATCCTTGTCATATGATGCAATAGGAAATCTGACTTCTGACGGGACTTATTTGTATACATGGGAAGAGGGCAGAAACCTTGTCAGTATGTCAAGGACAGCATATAATATACAATTCAGGTACAATGCTGATGGGATAAGGACAGAAAAGATTGTAAACGGTTACCCGACAAAGTACCACTTGGAGGGAGACCGGGTTACATATGAAAGAACAATGTATAATGATGATATTTATTATACATACGATGCAAACGGAAGCCTTGTAAGCATGAACTTGAACGGAAAAGAATACTTCTATGTAAAAAACGGTCAAGGAGATATAATAGCATTAATTGACAATACCGGTGCTGAAGTAGTAAGCTATACCTATGATACATGGGGTAAGGTGATAAGTGTATCAGGTACTGAGGCAAGCACTGTGGGGCAAAAGAATCCTTATCGGTATAGGGGCTATAGGTACGATACTGAGACGGGATTATACTACTTGCAGAGTAGGTATTATAACCCTGAGTGGGGCAGGTTTATTAATGCTGATAAAAGATTTGATGATGGAGCTGGATTACGCTTGCATAACTTGTTTGCTTATTGTGCAAACAATCCAGTGATATATTATGATTATACTGGAGAATCTATTGTTGCATGTATAATTGTAGGTGTAGTTGTGGGTGCAGTAATTGGAGCATATGCTTCACATAAAAAACTTGGATATGTAAACGGATGGTGGGTTCTTGGTGGTGCTGCTATTGGAGGATTAGCTGGCTGGGGTGTTGGTGCTGCTGCAGCTGCAATAGGAATTGGGACTACCGCAGGAAGTAGTGGAACATTAGGTGGAGTTTTATTGCAAAATTGGCAAAAAGCAGAGCAATGGGTTCGAACATCAATTAACGGAGTTAGTAAATCATTCCAAACACCATATGGCAAAAGAGTTGTAGATGCTTTTAGCAGTTCAAAGGGAATAGCTGCAGAGTGTAAATATGGGGCTGTAAAATTATCAGGTTTTGTTAATGAGCAAATAACAAAAGATCTTTACCTATTACAAAGCGGAGCAGTTAAATCTGTGGAATGGCATTTCTTTATAAGCCAAAGAACTGGACAAGGAGGTCCATCACCAGATTTACTTAGAGCACTACTAGAACATGGATTTAAAGTTATTTTCCATTAACTTTCGGGAGGATAGTTATGTTATTTAATCTTTTTAGTAAAAAAGACACCATGGTGGTTAAATATGATATACTTGTACCACCATTTGATCGTACGCCTGAACAGATGACTGTAGCACAGACAAAGAAATATTTTGAATGGTATATTTCACAGATTCCGAGTAGGGTTGACTATGTTTCTGTTAAATGCGAACACTCGTTAAGGTTGTCAAAAGGTAAGATCAATCTATCTCCTGAATCCTTAATTCTAGTTTGGAAGTGGTTTATAAGCATTGCAGAAATTGAGGAGATTTCCGAAGAAAGACTGAATGAATATAGGAAGTCAATGAGTGGAATGCCTGAATCATTTATAGAACATATGGTAGGTAATGAAAAAACTCAGTTTTCCTTGATAACGTCTTATATTATTCGGGATATTGGAATGTACTTAGGACAGGTTTTTATAAATAATCATAACAATTTAAAGTGGGAATTCTACACTAAACCTAAAAGCGATTTTTTTGTAAATAGACCTGTTATTAAGGGGTTTGAGGATAAAAGCTTTGAGCCTCCATTTAAACCAAGCTTTGAGCCAATACACATGGTAACTGTACAAGCAGCTAATATTTTTGATAAAACAGAAAGCAAGTATGATTTGTTCAAATTGTATTCTAAATGGAAGACATGGACTTGATAGTTGTAGAAATTCACTCAGGCTAAAATATGTACTAATTATTTAATAAGTAAAGCATGCTGTGCCTTGCAAAAATTCAATTTGGCTAAAACATGAGCCTATATTTAGCAATTAAAGCAATAATAACTTAATCAAAAAACAAGCATTTTGGTAATTTAAACCAGGGTGCTTGTTTTTTGCATAACAAAATAAGCTATTGAAGAAGCTGTAACTTTTGGGCAAGTTTTTTGTAGCTGTGATAAAGTCCCCCAAGAATTGGCATGGAAACTAATTTAGTATCTTCTACCTTAGTTTCAGAAGGTTTATCTGATAAAATTGGAGTTTGGCAATTAAGTCCTTGATGTGTACTGACAGTATGATAATAATCTTTTAAATAAATACTCCAACTGCTTCTGATTAAATGGAATAACATGATTTAACAACTCGGCTCTCAATAGACCAACTGCTCTCTCGCAAATTCCATTTTGTCCGTACAGACCTTGGAAGCAGCAACACCCAATATTATACGCAAAGATACACATATGATCTAGCCAACAGACCTGTAAAGACGGTGGAAAAGAACAGTGGCCAAAATAATGTTACCCTATACAGCTATAACAATGAAAACCAGCCTGAA
>JAEZUI010000258.1 GCA_023421115.1 Bacillota bacterium
CTATTGAATTATCTTTGTCAAACACTGGTGATGAACAAACGTCTTTTAATAATGAAATATAGCTTCCTCTTTTCAGCCCAAAGTCGCTTGCTGGGGCCGATAAAAAATCAACAAGATAAATACTAAAATATTCTTGATGAATGCTTGTTTTAAAGCTCACAACTGAACCATACTCATAATGATGAATATCTAAGACGTTATAGTTCACAATCGAATCAATAATATCTAAAGAAGCTTTTAAAATTAAAATCTCCTTTTCCATATCATTCAGGGACAATAGAGGCTTATTTTTCATATTTTAGAATTCACTCCAATATTTTCAAATAAGTTTTCCTTTCTCTTTTTAACTGAACTTGAAAAGACCTATAGATTAGATTGACTACTTTCCCCTGAGACATTGTTCTAACTTATTTGCAAGTCTTTAGAAAAAAGCTTGAAAGTATCCCTTAACTTAAAATAGAGTGTGGATACTAGCGCACCTCTTTCTAAATCTGATTTTAAAGCTTCCCTATTTTACTGACCGAGATAACTCTTCTATTGTTAGAAACGTGACATCCGGGAATCGACTTGCCATATACTTCGTTGGGTTCGGTTTACTGAAACAAACAATATTTCGAATATGAATATTGCGATCACCTATCCCGAGAGTTTTGGCAACCCGTTGAGCCTTTTCATTTAAAAATGCACAACGATCCAAATGTTTTCTCAATTCATCCCTCTTCCCGCTCGGTAATATCTGGCCGCTAAAATGATTCATCTGCTCTGCAATTTCATTTGGGGTTTTAGTAAGCTTTAGATCCTTGCATTCGATAGCTAAAATGTCATCTTGTCCTGGTTTCCACGCAAGGACATCAACATCACCATAATCTCTATCAGGAGTCTTTTCGTTCAGCAATTCAGTTACTTGTATTTCAATACGAATTTCATAGCCTGCCCCTTTCATAACATCCGCAACTTCGGTAACAAATGCGTGACTCTGTCGAGCCTTCTCATCATCTATCCAACGTTTCATTGCTAATGATTTACATTTAGAGGTAGCAATTTCAGCCTCATAGTATTGGGAAATTGTATGTGTAGTTCCATCTGATATCAAACCAGGCGAGATGACGTATCGGGGATTATCGCTATTTTCCAATTGAATGACAGGTCGCGCAACTAAAGACAATGCTCGCCCAAATAGCCAAGGATACCAATCCCTATTGGTAAAACCTTTCGGTGCTTTATCCCAAGCTTCACGGGGCCAAAGCGAAAAACGTTCCAAAAATATCTGAGTGTCTTCTTGAGTTGTAAATTCACTATTGCCGCAATAAGCAAGAAGTTCATCCTTATATGCGATAAAAACACAACGTTCTTTTTCAATTGCTAAGTTTTCTAACGCATCCCGTGTCCCGCGCATTGAATCAATTGATAAACCAAATTCAGCCTTGAATGCGGTTAAAAAATCAGCAGGAAATACTCCTTGTACAGTAGGTAGTGGCTGAGAAGATTCAAAATGTTTCTCATATCGAGCATTCTCATGATCGAGTCGTACCGACTCAAACTCTTGACCAAATGGATCAACCACTTCATCGCGAAAACCGGTATGGGACAAAATATCCCCATTAGGTGCGATTTTAATTTCCGGCTTCATTACCCCTTTTATAATGGCATCTGATAGCCCGCCAAAATTGAATATAAAAAGCATGTCACTCATCAGAGGCGTCAGATCAAGTATACCAACATGTTCTCCACCATCTAAAGGACATTCTGAAATGGCCATTTCTACCAGTAACCGCAAAGCTATCGTTGAGGCGTTACAACGTGCAAGCTGTTCAACCGCTACTGCCTTGGTAGATTCCGGGTTATCGCGCAATGCGATCACCGCTCTAATGGTACGTTGCCACAGTAATCTTTGATTTTCAACACCTTCTATATATCGAAGTGCTTGTTCAATGAACTGTACACGATTTAAAGTATGAAGATTTGCTTGCATCCGTTCCCAAAGTTTCTCTATAACTTTATTCAAAAAACGAGTACTTTCTTCTGCTGTACTAAATCTTTCTCCTTTACTCCGATCCTGCACTAACCAACCTAAGCCTAATTTGCTCATTGCTTCATCTGCACCATCAATAAATAGCTTACTTGACCGGTCATAGTAATTAATGTTATCACGAAAACGAATTGCCTCAAACATATGAAAATATCGAGCGTCATCGTTAGGAACTATTTCGTTTTCAAATATATCTAATAACTCCTCGCAGGGTATTTCACCTGTAAGCTGAAGCGCTCCGTTTGCAACGGCTCGCATAAGCATACGCTCAGCAATATTTTGGGGATTGTGAAAGTTTGCAAAAAATGAATCTTGGAAATTAATACGTATAGTATCTTCTGATTGTTCTATCAAAATTGCATTGCGCGAAGGAAGCACTTGTTTTGTAAAAACGTTTGTATATTCTTGCTTCACATCATCGAAATTCAAAATAACTTGTACTACTTTATTGGCAACCTTATGTAAGCGACGTTCAAAAACGGGGACGGCTCGTCCGAGCCAGTTGTGGACAGCATCCCAGACTTTGAAAACCATATCACGCGATAGTCCTGTTTCTCCACTCTCAGTTGAAACCCACCAAATAGATTGTTTACCGACCCATGCTCCCAATAACTGCCCTTGGCGTACGGCATCTATACAAGCATAAAGAGGTTGATTGACATCATCGGGAAAATAACTATCAATATCTTTTCTCCGCACTCGAACCAACTTGCCATTAGGTAATGGTAAAACATGCAAATCCCAACCTTGACGAATTTTTCTCCGGATCTCAGCAAGAGAATCGGTGGGAATCATCATATGAATTGGTTTATCACCAAACTCAACGTCTGCCGGTATCATTAAATAGTTTGTATCTACCCACCAACCATAAAGGTTCAAT